>NZ_JBHVHF010000203.1:0-15172 GCF_042800315.1 Streptomyces sp. NPDC057638 | reverse complement strand
GCTCGTCCTCCACCCGCTTGGCGATCACCGCGTCCCGGGGGAGTGCGTCCCGCCGCTACGGCAGGTGCGTCTTGGCGTCCTCGTAGGTCGCGTCGCCGGGTGCGCCGGCCGGACCGTAGGCCAGGTGCAGCACACCGCTGCCGAACGCCTGGGAGGAGAGCAGCTTCAGCGGGATGGTGGTGTCCCCCTCGTCGAACAGCCGCATCCCCTTGCGTACGGCGATCGGATGCACCAGCAGGTGCAACTCGTCCACCAGGCCCGCGGCCAGCAGCTGGCGGACGACCGAGACGGAGCCGCTGACGCTGATGTCCCGGCCCGGCTCGTTCTTGAGCGTGGTGACGAAGGGGACGAGTTCGCCGGTGAGCTGCTCCGAGTTGCGCCAGTGGAAGTCCAGCTTCCGGCGCGACAGGACGATCTTGCGCGCGTCACCCAGCTGCTGGGCGAAGACGGCGTCCTCGCCACCGGCGGCTTCCCGGTCCGGCCACGCCCCGGCGAAGCTGTCATAGGTCCTGCGGCCGATCAGCAGGGTGTCGCTCCGGCTGATGAGTGCACCGACGGCGGCGCCCATGTCGTCGTCGAAGTAGGGGAAGTGCCACTGGTCGGGCGCCTCCACGACTCCGTCGAGGGACATGAACAGGCTGGCGATGATCTTCCTCATGGTCGTGGCTCTCCGCACTATCCGTGGGCAGGTCTGAGGGGATGCGGGACAAGCGTCCCACCCCCTCATCTCAGACCGGGGGAGCGCGTCGAACTCATCGGTGCGGGGCCGGCCTCCTGGCCCCGGTTCTAGCGGACGCGCGCGTTCCCGGTGGGGCGCGTGCCCCGATGCCGGTGTCCGTGGTCCAGCGGTCGAGGCCGGGTCGTGGCTCCGTCCTGGGGCAGTCCCCAGCCGGGGCGGTCACGATGGCTCCGGATCTCCGCCACCCGCGCCCGTGGGTTCGGTGTAGCGGGCGGAGTCGAGGGCCCAGGCGAGATAGGCCGCGGGGAAGTTGAGAACGGCGCAGGCCACGCGGCTGACGTCACGGACGGCGCGGGGCGGCAGACCGAGGCCCGCGGCGGCGCCGGGGATCTCCCGGCCCAGCGCCGCCGCGTGGTCGAGGTGGTCGACGATATGACCGGTGACCCAGTGGACGGCGGCGGCCCCGGTGAGGCCGAGCCGGTGGCGGGCGACGAGAAGCGCGTTCATGGTGAGCTGATCCGCGGCCTCTTTGGAGCAGGACAGGATGTCGTTGCACAAGTTCGCCGCGTCGCTGACCCGGCACACCAGGTCCCGCCACAGCGTCATGGCGGCGAAGGAGGACGGCAGCTCGATACCCAGGACCGCCTCGGGCAGATCGTAGAGCCACAGGCCACTGGACCGGCGGCGCAGGAGCGGGTACTCCTCGGCGGTGGGGACGGTATGGGCACGGCGCAGGTGGTGCTCGCTCAGACAGCCGGTGCGCTGCTCGCGCAGATGACGGCGGAACCGCTCCTGCCAGTGGTGGCTCATGCACCGGCCGGACTCCTGCCACAACAGGGCCAGAGCGGTCTCGATGACGCGTGCGGGCTCACCGGTCCGGTCGTGAGGGGCCCGTGCCGGGTGTTCTGTCCGGGTCAGCAGCCCGCCGAAGAGGGCGTCGATCTCCTCGGGCGCGGTGGCCGACTCGATGTGGTCATCGAGGCAGAACACCCAGATCAGCCAGCGCGCGTACAGCAGGGCGTGTGCGTCGCGTTCCTCGGCCATGACGACGGACGCGAGACGGTCGAGGCCGTGGGCGCGCAGCCGCGAGGCGGCCGGACCGGTGGCGAGGCCGTTCTCCGCGGCCCAGTGCCGGGCCCGCTGCTCAAGCTGGGCGGCGTGGCGGTGGCGGCGGTACGGGAGGTGCAGTCGGCGAGTGGCGTCCGGTAGTGCCTCCGGTGACCAGGGGGCGGTGGGCCGGGGCGCCGGAGGCTCCGGTGGCGGGCCGGTCACCGTTCCGGCGGGGCGAGGGGGAACCGGAAGGTCGCCCCGTACAGCCAGTTGCCCGGGGCGTCGGGGTCGTCGCTGGTGTAGTAGCCGCGCACCGCCGCCAGGTACTCGCTGACCTCCAGGGTGCCGTTCGCGTCGGTGTCCAGACGGTCGAACGCGATATGGCTCTGGTTCTCCGCGACGCCCAGGACGGCTTCCATCGCCTGGAACTCCGACCGGTCGATCGTGCCGTCCCCGTCCGTGTCGGCGATGACCGCCAGGGCCTCGGCGGCGGGTTGGAAGATCTGGTCGAACAGGTCGCCGTCGACGAACGCGGCCAGCATTCCGGTCCGGTACTCGGCCGGGGTGATCCGGCCGTCGCGGTCGGTGTCGCAGTGCGCGGCCAGGGTGTCCCAGAACCGGTCGAAGGCACCCATGAGGGCCTGCCCCTTCGGGGTGGACGACGGTTCGGAGAACGTCAGCAGCACCTGTGACGCCAGTCCGAGCAGATCCTGCCGCTCGATCAGCCCATTACGGTCGATGTCGATATGAAGATAGGACCAATCGATCTTGTTGGTCAGCAGACGGTCCATGCGCGCTGCTCCGATCTCCGTAGCGGTGGAGAGCCGATGGAACGAGCGGGAACGTGCGGACCAGGGGAACCCATCGACGTCCGAGTGGCTGTTCCTCCGTGTCATCGGCGGTCTGTCCGGAGAGTACTTTTCCGCCATGTCCGTACGGATTCAAGAACGAAGGCATGCTCGAAGCTGGGGGAGGGGAGCACCTCGGGAGTCTCACGGCGCACCGCGCTTGAGGCCGACGACCGGAGCCGCCCCCCCCGTCACCGCGCGGCGAAGGACGGCGGCCGGGCGGAGCCGCATCGGCGTGCCGCCGATGGGGGATCACCCGGCCCCCGCCTCGGCGGCCGACGCGTACGCCGTACGGACGGTACCGCCGGCCCCACCGACGCAGGCCGGGGCGGGGCCGGGGGTATGAACCCGCTCAGCGCCTGGTCAGCCGGAAGGTGCTGAGTACGGCCTTGTGGTCGGTCGGCCAGGTCCAGGTGGGCTCCCAGAACCGGTCCCGGCCCGACTCCTCCACCCGCTTGTTGCGCACGATGGTGCTGGACGGCCCGACGATGACGCTGTCGAGGAGCCGGATCCGCTGGTCCGGGTGGTAGAAGACGAAGTCGATCCGGTCCCGCTCATCGGCCTTCGGCGCCCAGGTCAGCTGGCTGACGTCGGCACCCGGGTTGTCGCTCGGCCAGGTGAAGCCCGGCTTGCGGACGGGGTCCGGGTGGATCACACGGTAGCTGTCGCGGAAACCGGCGTCCTCGATGGCCTTCGTCGTCGACCAGCTGATGACGGCGCCGTTGTGGTCGAACAGGTTCCGGGTCCGGTGGTTCCAGTCCCGGTGAGAGGGTTCGTTGAAGTCACCGGCCAGCAGCGTCAGCCTGCCCTTGGCCCGCTCCCGCGCGGCGTCCGCGAGTACCGTCTTCGTCACCTTGGTGCGTCCCGAGGCCGCGTTGAGCCGCGTGATCAGGCCGACATCGGTGAGGGGACCGGTCGGGATCTCGCCCCAGCCGTACTCGGAGGTCTCCAGCGGCGACGGCGTGCCGCCGCCGTAGCCACGCGGCAGGTAGGTGACGTAGTAGCGGTACTCCAAGTGCCCGGAGTAGGCCGCGATCTCGGTCCCGTCGACCGAGACGACCGCCTTCGACCAGTACGGGAACGACGCGTGTTCGATGATCGGAAAGCGTGAGATCACCGCGGGGTCGACCGGGTTCTCGTTGTCGAAGTAGGTCAGCCCACGCTCGGCGAGATCGGCCAGGAGATGGGCCACCCGCTCCGGGTTCGACTCGCTGAGCATCACCACGTCCGGCTCCACCGCGGCGATGGTGTCGGCGATACCTGCTCGGCCGCCCGGCACCCGGCTGCCGCCGAGCCAGATGTTGAACTGCATGACCTTGAGTGTGCGGTGCGAGGGCCTGCGATGCCCCCGCTCATCCCGCGGGGCGGCCTCAGCCGTGCCCATCGCCAGCACTCCCGCTCCGACACCCGCCCCGACCATTCCGAGCAGCTCGCGACGCCTGACCATCAATGACCTCCGGTGATCGCCCGTATCCATGGCCCGGTCACGGCTGGAACCACCGGGCCGGGACACAGTGTCGAGGCCGCTTGTGTCTCGGACATGAACCCGGGCGCAACGCCAGAAGTTGAATGGTCAATAGCGTCGCTCATGGTGTTCCCACGGTGATGGTCAACCGTTTCGCCGCCGGTGCCGGTGTCTCTGGAGTGGCCGAGGCGGGGGGAGTTCTGAGCGGCGGCGCGACGGCAGCCGTACGGTGCGAAAGCCTCAGGCGGCGGCCTCGTGGGCCATCCGCGGGGCATGACGCCCTGTTCTCCGGATTCGAGCGGTGTTCCGCATGTGATCACCAGGCAAGGGGGATCCACCTGACGCGGACAAGGGGAACACGGTCCTCGACCGACGGTGCCGAGGAGCCGCGGAGGTTCTCCGTCATGGTTCGTTCGACAGCGGCCGTGGCGGTGCCGGCCGGGGCCGGGGCTCCGCTCGCCGAGGAACGGCCTTTGGGTCGGACCGGTTGCCAGGGAGGGGCTTGTCGCACCTTGACCGGTGCTGCGGTCATCCCTAGGGTCACCGGCAGCACGGCAAGTTCAGAAGGGTACGTGAAGTTCACATACGAGAACGGAATGTCCCATGCCGATCCCCAGAACGCATCTCCGTTGGGCAGGTGTCCTGATCGCGGCCCTCCTCGTCCCGACCGGACTCCAGCGCGCCGCCGCCGACCCCGGCGAGAGCCGCTCCTCCGTTCCCCCGGCCGCCGCCCCCGCTGCCTTCACCCACCCCGGCGTCGTCGTCTCCACGTCCCAGCTCGACTTCGCCCGGACACGGGTGGCGGCAGGCGCCGAGCCGTGGAAGAGCGCCTTCGACCAGATGATGGGGAGCGCGTACGCCTCCCTGAGCCGTCCGGCCAAGGCGCGCGCGGTGGTCGAGTGCGGTCCGAGCTCCAACCCCAACAACGGCTGTACCGACGAGCGCCAGGACGCCCTCGCCGCGTACACCACGGCTCTCGCCTGGTACGTCACACGCGATGAGCGGTACGCGAGGAAGTCGATCGAGATCATGGACGCCTGGTCGGCCGTGATCAAGGATCACACCCACAGCAACGCGCCCCTTCAGGCGGGCTGGGCGGGCTCCTCCTGGCCCAAGGCCGCCGAGATCATCAGGTACACGTACAGCGGTGCCTGGCCGCAGGCCGGACGCTTCGCGACGATGCTGCGCACCGTCTATCTGCCGGAGGTCATCCGCGGCTCTCACGCCAACGGCAACTGGGAGATGACGATGATGGAGGCCGCCGTCGGGATCTCCGTCCACCTGGAGGACAGGGCCTCGTACGACAGGGCCATGGCCACCTTCCGTACGCGCGCCGCCGCGTATGTCTACCTGCCCTCCGACGGCCCCCTGCCCAGGACCGTTCCCGGCCAGAACCTCGACACCCCCGAGAAGATCATCAAGTACTGGCACGGACAGGACCGCTTCGTCGCCGGGGTCGCCCAGGAGACGTGCCGCGACTTCGGGCACACAGGCTGGGGCCTCTCCGCGATGTCGCATATCGCGGAGACCAGCCGGATCCAGGGCGACGACCTGTACCGCGGCGATGTCGGCGAGCGACTGCGGCACGGGCTCGGCTTCCACGCGAGGTACCAGCTCGGCGAGGCGCCGCCGAGCTGGCTGTGCGGCGGTGCCATCACGCGCGGGCTGGGCGCGGTCACGGAGATCGGTTACACGGCGATGCACCTCCGTCTGGGCTTCGAGATGCCCAACACCCGGCGCCTGAACGAGCGGAACCGGCCGGCCGGTGCCAACAACTACTTCACCGGCTGGGAGACGCTGACACACGGGGACAACGTGAGCTGACACCCCGGGGCCGCGCCCCGGATCCCCGTATCCGCCCTGGATCTCCGCCGCGTTAAGGGGGGCCGCGCCCGTCGCCCGGGAACGCGGCGGACGGCGCATCAAGGACAGCCCGCCGCCACCCACCCCATCAGATCGTCCGTCACCCGCTCCCCGTACTCCGCGACATCCCCGCCCACCGCGCCCAGCCCCAGCCGGTACACCGATGACCGGTCCCGGCCGTGGTGGCGCATGAAGAACCCGCTGCCCCCGCTGTCATCGCCGACCAGGGTCCAGCCCGGTGCGTACCGGCCGATCTCGAAGGTTTCGTTCCGCTCGCGCAGGGTGTGCGGGCCGTGGATCAGCACACCGTTCGGCAGCGACACTCCGGGCGTCGAACGCCACAGCCGCGCGACCGAGGGGTTCGGCCCGTCCCGGAGCCCCAGCGCACGTGCCGTCCACACCGCGAGGAACCCCGCGAAGGACTCCGCCACCCGCTCCTCCTCGCCGTTGAGGGGATCCAGTCGCACCACCGGGTGTTCCTGCCCGGCGCCGCCCGGCACGAAGGCGTACCGCTCGCCGCCGTCCTGATCGGCGAAGAACGTCAGCCGCCCCTCCGACAGCCACAGCCCGCCGAGGTCCGCGCACTCGCCGTCGGCCGTGAGGTCATCCCACCGGTCCGCCCGGACCGTCCCGATCTCCACGCCGCCCAGGGTGCCCTCGCCGTACTCCCGCAGCCACCATCGGTACGACGGCGCCAGCGCCCCCACCTCCGCCTCCACCCGGACGATCACCGCCTCCGGCTTTCCCCGGCCGGGGGCGGCGCCGATCAGGGGCGAGCCGTCGATGAGTTCGCGCAGGAGTACGAGATCAGAGTGCATCCCCCGAGTCTGCCGCACCGGCGTCGGCCACTGCCGTGGCGGAAGGGGGGTGACTCGCCCCGTGCCTCCCCGGCGCGGCGGCACGTCCAGCGCCGAGAGGCAAGGCGGTATTCTGGGAAAACACCCGGAAGTCAGTCGGGGCTGAGATCGCTCCTGAGTGCGACGGTTCCGGGCCGCATGGTCTTTGCGAATGGTGACTCACGTCCTCAGCCGGGGCTTTGGCGGATGACACGCCGCGGCGGTTGTTCCTCCAGGTCAGCGCTCCATTCCTCACGGTCGCAGCCCTCCGCGCGGCCCGGGGCCCGTCCTCCGCCAGCGGTTGCGTGTATGTTGAATCTAGTATCTATCGCGCCAACTTTTGGCCGCAGAACCTCTATCAGCGCCAACTGGCCGCGGGTCGCCTGCCGCGGTAACTCCTATTGCACGGTAATAGGCTTGACCGACCGCGAAGTCTCCCCTGTAGCGTTAACGCGAAGTCTCGCTTTCGAGAGTCGTATCTGGCGAAGAAGGGAAGCTCGCGGTGAAGTGTCCTCGGACTGCTGTCGCTGTATCGGCATGCACTCTCGCGTCAACCGGATTCAACGCGGCTTCCGCGAGCGCCGCCCTGACGATCAGTCATGGATGCATCTACCTGAATGCCCAAAAGGTATGATGGAACTCTACGCTCGATGTATACGGCTCAATGCGCTGGTGAATTCGAATGTGATCGGATATACCAGGGCTGGAGGCATCCCGGGGTGCTGGCCCGGGAGCGTTCTTCGCCGCTGAACCAGGCGGCCAGGGCATCGACCGGACGACTAGGGCCGCCCGCCGACGTGCGGCGCGTCAGTCGCGCTGTCGGCAAGTGTTTCGATATCCCTCGGTGCGGGTTCGTTCTGTCGAACCCGAGGGCTCGGCGATGAACCGCGATATGTCAACGGACAGCGAGGGTGCTGGGGGCATCGGGAGGTAGAAGCCCGCCGGGTGACCTGCCGGATGAATAGGGAACGGTTGCACCCCGGCGGCGCTGCTGGGGGGAATCGGCGCGCCCGCATGGCATGGGTTTTTCATTTTAAGTTATCTTGACCTCTTCAGTGGCTGCTCAACTATTCGCGGTACTGACATCCTTTGCAGCGCATATGTCATGAGTCATGTGATCCGACTGGAGCCGCCGGGAGTTCAGCCTTGATGAGTGAGGCTGGTGGCGGTCATCTTCTGCGAGATCACCCGAATGCTAGAGTCAAGTTTACGCGGTTACAAACTTAACCGTGTAACGTAAGGTCCAGAGTAAACGGATCTGGGGGTAGGGATGCTGGATCTCGGTGCATGGCGACTTCTTCACGAAGGGAGTCGTGGTGATGTGTGTCTGGCTGTTGATTACGACGTCACCGGGCGAGTAGAGGGTCGATTCACCGACCTTGTGGGGCAGTTGACCTCTCTGTCATCGACGCCTCTTCCTTCGATATTTGAGAGCGTTCAGCCCCCGTTGGGCGACGAGCGGGCGCTGTCGGGTTCCGGCTATGTGAATCGATGGGTCGAGGGCCTGCGGAAGGCCGATGTCACGGTGACCAGCGTGCTCGGGTTCTGCGCGGGAGGTACCTTCGCCGCCGGAATTGCCGATGAACTGGAGCGGCTCAAGGGCGAGCGGCCGAAGCTCATTCTCTTCGACCCTGAGACGCCGGACGCGCTCACCCTGTACTACCACTTCCATAAGGTGGTCGGCGGACTGGCCGCCGGGCTTCCGGCCGAGCGGGTCGCCGAAGTCCAGGAACAAGGCCGTTTGGTGACCGAGAGCGGTAAACAGCTGGCTGACAAGGCGGCGGAACTCACGGAGATGTTCCGCGAGCTGGTGCCGGTCGCCTTCGACGCGGCGGGGCTGGACGAGACCTTCGCGGAGGAACTCGCTCTCACCTACGCCTCCTTCCTCAACTACTTGATGGGAGCGGGCGAGGTGGACCACCGCCCCGGCTGGCGCCAGTCGACCGTCCTCGCTTCCCGGACTCCCCATAGCGGCCTGAATCCGATTCCGTCCGCCGAGCGCTCCGGGATGATCGCCGAAGAGATCGGTCTCGATATCGAGCATGTCGATCTCCTGCGCTCCGCGGACGCGGCGGGCATTCTCCGTGATCTGCTGAAGTGATCCATAGCCGTCCGTCCAGTCGAAAATCTGAGGAAACTGGATCCGTCATGGCGAGCTCTTCGAGCAATTCGACAACCGTGGCCAGCCGCAAGGAAGAAGCACTCTGGCTGCTGGAGAGACTGGTGCCGGGAACCGGCGTCAACAATCTCTCCCTGGCGTTTCGCGTGGACAGCCCTCTCTCGACAACCTTGCTCAGCCGGTCACTCACGCTCCTGGCCAGCCGCCACGCTGTCCTGCGGACCGTGTTCCACGCCGAGGAGACGGGTCTGCTCAAGGAGGTGCTGAGTGAGGGTCGGTTTCCGGTGGAGGTATCCCGTACCTCCGTGACCGGAAGCATCGACTCCGCGCTCACCGCCTTCGTAGCCCAGCCCTTTACGCTCGACGGCCAACCGCTGTTGCGCGCCGGCTACTTCACGCACGAGTTAGGAGACTACTTCTGTCTCGCCGTGCACCATCTGGTCTTCGACACCACGTCGGCGGTCATCCTCTGCGATGAACTGATCGCGGTGTACACGGCCCTCGCCGCGGAGGCGGAGGCGGAGTCGCCGATGGCGCTGCGGCACCGTGGCCCGGTGGCCGACGAGGCCATCGCCTCGGCGGAGAGCCTCGCCTTCTGGCGTTCGGAACTCAGCGGTGCTCAGCCGCAGGACCTGGAACTCAACTGCTCCAAGCCGGACCGGGGAGAACCGCCGAACCTCGATGGAGACCAGGTCACGGTCGACCTGTCGGCGGAGGCCGTCGCGACGGTCCGACGCCTGGCGAAGGAACTGCGCGCGCCGGAGGCGGTGGTCCTTCTCGCCGCCTACTCGGCTCTGCTCGCCGGGCATGGAGCCGGGCCCGACACGGTGATCGGCTCACCCATCGACATACGACGCCAGCCCTCGCTCGGCGCGATCGGCTACCACGTCAACGTCCTGCCCCTGCGCATCCCGTACCAGCCGGAGCAGGGCTTCACGGAACTGGTGCGCCGCACCCGGGACATCTTCTTCGGCGCCCTCACCCACAGCGACGTGCCCGTCGATCACCTGCTGTCGGAGATCCCACGGAGTAACTCGTCGTGGCGCCACACCCTCTTCCGGCATGTGTTCAACTACGTCCCGCAGAACGGTCCCACCGAGCTCACCATCGCGGGGATCCGCGCCGAACCCGTCACCGTCGAGAACGGCAGCAGCAAGTTCGACCTGGAGTTCTTCCTCCTGCCGTCCGACGACGGCATCACGCTACGGGTCGTCTACGGCACGCAAACCCTGGCACGGAACGACGCCCGTGCCCTGGCCGCACGGTACGACGCCCTCCTGACCACTCTTGGCGAGAACCCCCAGCGGCCCCTGGGAGACATCTCCCAGTGCGCGCCCGGGGACCGGTCGGTGATCGATCGGGCCAACGACACGATGGTCCCCGAGGGCCCCACGGTGCTGGAGCAGATCCTCGCCCGCGCCGCTCACTCGCCCCACCGTGTCGCCGTCGAGGACGGCGAGCGGCAGGTCAGCTATGGACAGCTGGTGCTGACGGCCCGGCTCACCGAGCGTCTCCTGCGTGCCCACGGTGTCAGCCCGCGGGACCGGGTGGCCGTGTACGCGCGACGCGGCCCCGAACTGGCGGCGGCCGTCCTGGGGATCTGGCTGACAGGTGCGGCATATGTGCCGCTGGACCCCGACCACCCACGTCAGCGAGTGGAGTACCAGCTCACCGACTCCGGGGTTCCCGTGGTGCTCGCCGCCCCGGAATCACCGGCACCGGCCGCCCCCGGCCGCGTGGTCGTCCCCCTGGTCCCCGTCGTGCCGGACGCACCCGGGACACCCGACGTACCCGACACCGCACCCGGGGCCGTTCCAGACCCGCGGGCGGCCGCCTACCTGATCTATACGTCGGGTTCCACCGGGCGGCCGAAGGGCACGGTCATCAGCCACGGAGCGCTCGCCAACCTGATCGCGCACTTCACGGTCGAACTGGATGTCACGCCCGATGACGCGGCGCTCTGGATGACCACCTTCAGCTTCGACATCTCGGCGCTGGAGCTGTTCCTGCCCCTCACCTCCGGCGGACGACTGGTCATCGCGACCGACGAGAGCCGACTTGACGGCACGGCCCTCGCGGAGCTGCTCAAGCGGCACGACGTGGGCATCGTGCAGGCCACCCCGACCACCTGGAGGATCGTCGCCGACGAGGCGTCCGGGGCGCTCGCGGGCCGGCGGGTGCTCTGCGGCGGTGAGCCCATGCCCGTCCAGCTGGCGCACCGGCTCCTCGAAACCGGCTGTGAACTGCGCAACGTCTACGGGCCGACGGAGACCACCATCTGGTCGACGTCGACGCTGGTATCGGCCGGGCAGCTGCGGGACGAGGACACGACCGTCGCGGTGGGCGCGCCCCTGCGTAATACGCGGGTGTTCGTGGCCTCTCCCGAGGGCCCCGAACTCCCCATCGGCGTCAGCGGAGAGCTGTGTATCGCCGGGTCCGGTGTCGCCATCGGCTACCACAACCTGCCCCGGCTGACGGGGGAACGGTTCGGCGAGCACCCGGCGTACGGGCGGTTCTACCGCACGGGAGATCTCGCTCGCTGGCGTGCGGACGGCACACTCGAAGTCCTGGGCCGCCACGACCGCCAGATCAAGCTGCGCGGCAACCGTATCGAGCTCGGCGAGGTCGAGTCCGTCCTGCTCGCTCATCCGGACGTCGCGGCCGTCGCCGTCGTCGTCGCCGGTGATACGAGTGCGGACGGGGTGCTCGTCGGCTTTGTCGAAGCCACCCCGGACACCACTCCCCACGACCTCCGCGACCGACTCTGGGAGTACGCGCGTACGGAACTGGTCGGCTCCTCGGTACCGCACCACTTCGAGGTGGTGCCCGCACTGCCCACGACCGCCAACGACAAGGTGGACTATCCCGCCCTCGTCCGGCAGGCGCACGAGTGGCTCGACCGGAGCCGGGACGCCGAAGGCGATGACGCTCCCGCGTCCGTCGACAGCGGGGACCCGCTGGTCCGGGAGATCGGGGAACTCTTCCGCGATCTGCTCCGCGTCCACCGGGTCGACGCGTCCACCAACTTCTTCACCAACGGCGGCCACTCACTCCTCGGCGCCCAGCTCGCCCAGCGGATCGGTATATCCACGGGCGTGCGGCTACGGCTGGCCGAGGTCTTCTCGCACCCCAGCCCCGCAGACCTCGCCCAGCTGGTCCGCTCCCGCCAGGAGGGCTGACCCAGCGACAGCCGCAGGGCCGGGATCTGCTCGCGGCCCGGCCCCGCGCTGCCCGAACGGCACCCGACCCCACCTCATGAGAGAGCATGTCATGGCGCATACTTCCGCACTGAACGAGGTCATCGAACTCGATGACCACTTTATGCAGGATCCGCACTCCGTCTACGCCGGGCTCAACGCCAAGGGTCCCCTGCATCAGGTGAAGATCCCGCCGGGCGTGCCGGTCTGCGGCGGTCTGACGGTCTGGCTGATCACCGGCTACGAGGAGGTGCGGTCGGCTCTCTCGGACACCCGGCTCAGCACGGACTTGCGCCGTACCGAGGAGCTGTTCGCCCGGAACCAGCCCGACAGCACCAAGCGCGGTGGGTTCTCCTCCACCATCGCCAACCACATGCTCCACAACGACCCGCCCAACCACACCCGACTGCGCAAGCTGGTGAACAAGGCCTTCACCAGCCGCGCCGTGGAGCGCCTCGCCCCGCAGATCAAGACCGTCTCTCACGAGCTCCTCGACACACTGCCCGAGGACGAGACCGTCGACCTGCTCGACCTCTTCGCCTTCCCGCTCACCTTCCGCATCATCTGCGCGCTCCTGGGGGTGCCGGAGGAGGACCAGGAAGACTTCAAGGAGTGGTCCAAGCAGCTGATCTCGGGTGGATCGCCCGAGGTGGCGGCGGCAGCGTCCGCCACCATGCACGACTACCTCACACGGCTCGTCGCGCACAAGCGGAGCGAGCCCGCCGACGACGTGCTCTCCGCACTCGTCGAGGCGCGGGACGCCGACGACAGGCTGGAGGAGAACGAGCTCATCTCCATGGCCTTCCTGCTGATCATAGGAGCACACGAGACCACCGCCAACACGGTCTCCAACGGCACCCTGCACCTGATGACCAACCTCGACCAGTGGAACGCCCTGCTGGCCGACCGCGGTCTGCTGCCCGGCGCCATCGACGAGTTCCTGCGGCTGGAGAGCCCGCTGAAGCACGCGACGTTCCGCTGTGTCACCGAGCCGGTGACGATCGGCGATACGGAACTGCCCGTCGGCTCCTTCGTCCTGATCTCGCTCGCCGCGGCCAATCGCCATACCGACCGCTTCGAAGGTGACACCCAGACGCTCGACATCACCCGGTCCACCAAGGGCCATGTCGCCTTCGGCCACGGCATCCACTACTGCCTCGGCGCGCCACTGGCCCGCCTGGAGACCGAGATCGCCTTCACGGCGCTCCTCGACCGGTATCCCGGGATGCGCCTCGCCGCGGACCCCGCGGATCTGCGCTGGCGCACCAGCACGCTCATCCGGGGGCTCTACGAACTCCCGATCCTGCTCAAGCCCGCGTAACCACGCTCCTGACCTGCCGACGAATTCCCTGACCACGCACGAAGAGTGGGGTCCCGCACGCCATGGCTAACTTCTCCGTTGAGTCCGCCGAGTCCGCCGAGTTCGCCGAGTCCGGCCAGGCCATCGCCATCATCGGCGTCGCCTGTCGCCTGCCCAAGGCATCCGACCCGAGTTCCTTCTGGCAGATGCTGAGGAAGGGACGCAGTGCCATCGGCGATGTGCCGACGGACCGATGGGGACCCGGTGCTCAGGACGCGGATGGCGTGCTCCGCGACGTACCCCGGTTCGGGGGGTATCTCGACCGCGTCGACACCTTCGACGCCGCGTTCTTCGGGATCTCCCCCCGGGAAGCCCGCGTCATGGACCCGCAGCAGCGCATGATGCTCGAACTCGCCTGGGAGGCATTCGAGGACGCCGGCCTCCTGCCCGAGCGGACCGCCGACAACCGGGCCGGCGTCTTCATCGGTGCCATCTGGGACGACTATGCCACTCTGCTGACCCGGCAGGGTCTGTCGGCGGTAACCGAACACTCGGTGACCGGTCTCCACCGGGGCATCATCGCCAACCGCATCTCGTACACCCTTGGCCTCAAGGGTCCGAGCCTCACCGTGGACACGGCCCAGTCGTCGTCGCTGGTCGCCGTCCACCTGGCCTGCGAGAGCCTGCGCAAGGGCGAGTCCGACATCGCCATCGCGGGCGGCATCAACCTCAACATCGTGCCCGACAGCTCCCTGGGCGCGTCGAAGTTCGGCGGCCTCTCGCCCGATGGACGCTGCTTCACCTTCGACGCGCGGGCCAACGGCTATGTGCGGGGTGAGGGAGGCGGAGCCGTGCTGCTCAAGCCGCTCGCCCGAGCGCAGGCCGACGGCGACCCGGTGCTCTGCGTCATCCGTGGCAGCGCGATCAACAACGACGGCAGGACCGATGGCCTCACCGTGCCCGCCCCCGAGGCCCAGCGCCAGGTGCTGCGCATGGCCTACGACCGCGCCGGAGTGGACCCGGCCGACGTCCAGTACGTCGAGCTCCACGGCACCGGGACGAAGGTCGGCGACCCGATCGAGGCGGCCGCGCTCGGCTCCGTCCTCGGCGGCGCCGAGGGGCGCACGGCGCCTCTGGTCGTGGGATCGGCCAAGACGAATGTGGGCCATCTCGAAGGTGCCGCCGGTATCGTCGGCCTGCTGAAGGCCGCGCTGGCCGTCAAACACGGCGAACTGCCCGCCAGCCTCAACTTCGAGACCCCCAACCCCGCGATCCCTCTGGACCAGCTCAATCTCCATGTCCAGCAGGAGCTCAGCCCCTGGCCGCGGGTGGAGGGGCCCCGGCGGGCCGGTGTCTCCTCCTTCGGCATGGGCGGCACCAACTGCCATGTGGTGCTGGAGAGCGTGGACCCCGCACCTCGGTCGGCCGAGCGGACCACCACGACCACCCCATCGCGTGTGGTTCCCTGGCCGGTCTCCGGCAAGACCCGTAAGGCCCTGCGTGCCCAGGCCACCCGTCTGCTCGCCCATCTCGACGCGAGGCCGGAGCTCCACCCGGCCGATGTCGGACTGTCGCTGGCCTCGGACCGTACCGTCTTCGCCCACCGGGCCGTCGCGCTCGGCCTGGACCGTGAGGAGCTGGTACGCGGGATAGCCGCCGTGGCCCGGGGCGAGGACGCGGCCACCGCCGTCGAAGGACGCGGCGCGACTCCCGACAACGCCAGGGTGGCGTTCCTGTTTACGGGGCAGGGTGCGCAGCGGTTGGGGATGGGTCGGGAGTTGTATGGGGTGTTTCCGGTGTTCGCGGGGGCGTTTG
>NZ_JBHVHF010000202.1:0-15243 GCF_042800315.1 Streptomyces sp. NPDC057638 | reverse complement strand
GGCCCGTACCCCCGGTACGGGCCCCCGGAGTCAGGCGGTCAGGCGGTCAGGGCGGCGCGGAGGCCGGGAGCGGAGGCCTCGGACCAGATGGCGGGCAGCTCGCGTTCGCGGGCGGAGGCCGAGGACTGCTCATGGGCGTACAGCAGGCCCCAGGTGAACGCCGACTCCCCCGCCCCATGCGCCTGGATCGCCAGGTTCCGCAGGGCGTCCCGCGCCACCACGCTGTCCTGGTGGTCCCCCAGCACGGTCTGGACGGACTTCATCGCCTTGGCGAAGCGTTTCGCCGGTGTACCGAGCGCGGGTGTCGCCGCCTCCCCCGCGTACCGGGCCCGCTTGGCCGCCTTGCGGGCGTCGTGCATCGCCAGATCGCGCTCGTCGCCGGACGGCAGGGCGAGCGCGTGCTCCACCCGCTGGGCCAGCCGGTCGTAGTCCTTGAGGACGGCCTTGGGGATGACCGTGCCCGGCGCTCCCCTGGCGGCCTTGAGCAGCGGCGGATCGGCCAGCAGGGCCTCCAGGGAGGTCAGCAGGGCGAGATAGCGCCTGCTGTCGAGAGTGGTCAGGGCTTTGCGCCGGGCGCCGGAGCCACGGGCGGCGGACCAGACCCGCAGCCGTCCCCGGACCGGGCCGAGCAGCAGGGTGCGCGGCAGTTCGTCCAGGCGCCCGCGCAGCCGCTCCAGCAGTACCTCCGTATCGCGGGCGACACCCAGTTCCCCGGCGACCCACTTCAACTCCTCGCCGAGCGGATCGGTGACCGTCCGGTCGAGGATCTTGCGATACGTACGGAAGGCACTGCGCAGCCTGCGGGTGGCGACCCGCGTCTGATGGACCGCGTCCGGCAGGTCCCGGCGGACGCCGGGGTCATGGGCGAGCAGGGCGTCGACCTGTTCACGCAGATAGGCGAGGACGTGATCGCCCGCGTTCCCGGGCGGACCGGCCTCGGTCACGGGGGGTGTCAGCCCGGTCTCGGCGAGCGCCCTGGCCAGCTTGGAGGGTGAGTCGGCGGCCCGGATACCCGCCTTGGTGAGCCGTTTGCCGACCCGGTCGAGGAGCCGCGGCTCACCGCCGTCGGCCAGCTCGACCTCGATCTCGTCCCAGGATGCGGTGGCCCCGCCGTCGCCGAGGAGGCGTTCGGCGCGGACGGCGTCCCGGCTGAGTTCGGCGAGCACGGTGCCGTCGGCGTCGGTGAGCAGGGTCGTGGCGCGGGTGGTGGCCAGCCGGATCACGGGGACCAGGGCGGCGCCCCGGGTCCGTGCCCTGACCAGCGCCGCGAGGGCGCGCGGAAGCTGAGGGGAGAGGGGGGCGGTGATCTCGTCCCGGACGCCGGGGGCGACCGGGAGTTTGAGGTGCCAGCCCGCGTCGTCGCCGCCGGTCCTGCGGCGCAGCGTGATGGTGGCCGCGGCCAGTCTCAGGTCGGCCGTGTCGTAGTAGGTCGCGTCCAGTTCGGCGACGCCGTGGTCGGCGACGGCCGAGACTCCGGTCACCCGGGTCAGGTCGGGCAGGTCGGTGTCGGGGTCGGCTTCGTACTTCCGCTCGATCTCGCGCTTGGTGTCCGCCATGAACCGAATCTAGTTCGCCCGCGCCGGTTAGGGCAGACCCACGCCCCTGACCTTGCCCGTTATCGGGCGGCCGGCGCGGCGGCTGCCGACGGCCCGCCATGGCCGGTGGCGGTCGGCCGGTGTGGTCGTCGTCGGCCGCCCGCCGTGATCGTCGTCGGCCGGCCCCCGGTCGTACGGAACCGCCCCGGCGGGCTGACGGGACCACCGCCACGGCCGTACGGGCACGGGCACGCGGCCGTACGGGGACGGGGGCACGGGCCGTACGGCACGGGGACACGCGGGCCCGTACCCGAGGCGGTGCGCCGGGCCCGCCCGCAGGCGGGGCGGCGCGGCCAGCCGCCGCCTCACGCCGACAGCGGCCGTTGCACCCGGATCGACTGGAGCAGCCCGATCGCCACCCACACCGCGAACATCGACGAGCCGCCGTAGGAGACGAAGGGCAGCGGCAGCCCGGCCACCGGCATGATCCCGAGGGTCATCCCGATGTTCTCGAAGGACTGGAAGGCGAACCAGGCGATGATCCCGGCCGCCACGATCGTCCCGTACAGCTCGGTGGTCTCCCGGGCGATCCGGCAGGCCCGCCAGAGCACCACGCCGAGCAGGACCAGGATCAGTCCGGCGCCGACGAAGCCCAGTTCCTCCCCGGCGACGGTGAAGACGAAGTCGGTCTGCTGCTCGGGGACGAACTGGCCGGTGGTCTGGGAGCCCTTGAAGAGTCCGGTGCCCAGCAGCCCACCGGAGCCGATGGCGATCCGGGCCTGGTTGGTGTTGTAGCCGACGCCCGCCGGGTCCAGTTCGGGGTTGGCGAAGGCGGCGAAGCGGTTGATCTGGTACTCGTCCAGCAGCCCGAGCGCGGCGACGAGGACCGCGCCGCCCACCCCGCTGCCGATGAGTCCGAGGATCCAGCGGTTGGAGGCGCCGGAGGCCAGCAGCACCCCGAGCATGATCACCACCATGACCATCACCGAGCCGAGGTCCGGCATCAGCATCACGATCAGCATGGGCAGGGCGGCGAGGGCCAGGGACTTGGCGACGGTGCCGTGGTCGGGATGGGCGAGGTCGCCCGCGTCGACCCGGGAGGCGAGCAGGGCCGCCATCCCCAGGATGATGGTGACCTTGACGAACTCCGAGGGCTGGATGGAGAAGCCGCCGCCGATCACGATCCAGGCGTGGGCGCCGTTGATGGTGGCGCCGAGCGGGGTGAGGACCAGCAGGATCAGCAGGACCGAGAGCCCGTAGAGGAACGGCACGGCGCCGCGCAGGGTGCGGTGGCCCAGCCAGACGGTCCCGACCATCAGCGTGATGCCGATACCGGTGTTGAGGAGGTGGCGGAAGAGGAAGTAGTACGGGTCGCCCTGGTTGAGCTCGGTGCGGTTGCGGGTGGCGGACCAGACCAGCAGGGAGCCGATCGCGGAGAGCGCGAGCGCGGAGAGCAGCAGCGGCCAGTCGAGCCTGCGGACCAGGGAGTCCCGGGCGGAGAGCCGGGTCCACATCCCGTCCCGGCGGGGGCCGTAGCGGGAGACGGAGAAGCCGTGGGGAGCCGCCATGGGTCAGTCCCTCCCCGGGGGCGGTCCGGCGAGCTGGTTGCCCGCGGGGTCGCGCCGGTCGGTGACGGGGGTGCGGGTGGGCGGCGGGGTGGCGGCGAGCTGCTCGGGGGTGAGCGGCTTGCGCGGCACGTACGGGCGCACCGTGGGCGCCTCGATGGTCCCGTCGGGTCCGATCACGGGCAGGGCCTGCTGCGGCCGTGGCAGCAGTGCGGTGCTCAGGTCTTGGTCGCCCCGCTCGTTGAGCCCGTACATCGCCTCGTAGATCTTGCGCACGGCGGGCCCGGAGGCGCCGGAGCCGGTGCCGCCCTGGGAGATCGTCATCACGATCGTGTAGTCGTTGGTGTACGAGGCGAACCAGGACGTGGTCTGTTTGCCGTAGACCTCGGCGGTGCCGGTCTTGGCGTGCATGGGGATCTTGTCCTGGGGCCAGCCGCCGAAGCGCCAGGCGGCCGAGCCCCGGGTGGCGACTCCGGCGAGGGCCTCGTTCATCTGCTTGAGGGTGGTCGTGGTCATGGGCAGCTTGCCATGGGCGGTGGGCTTGATCTGCTGGACCCGCTTGCCGTCGGCGCTGATGACCGCCTTGCCGACGGTGGGGTTGTAGAGGGTGCCGCCGTTGGCGATGGCCGCGTAGATGGTGGCCATCTGGATGGGGGTGACGAGAATGTCGCCCTGGCCGATGGAGTAGTTGACGGAGTCACCGGCCCGCATCCGGTTGCCTTCGAGGCAGTTCTCATACGCTATCCGCTCGACGAACTCGCCGCCCTTCTTGCCCTGCTTGCACCAGGCGGACTTGTTGGCCTCCCAGAACCGCTGCTTCCACTGCCGGTCGGGGACCCGGCCCTGGACCTCGTTGGGCAGGTCGATCCCGGTCTCCTTGCCGAGCCCGAACTGGTGGGCGGTCTTGTAGAACCAGTCGTTGGGGTGCTTCTTGGGCTTGGTGCCGCCGTCCTTGATCCACTCGCGATGGGCGAGCCCGTAGTAGACGGTGTCGCAGGAGACCTCAAGCGCCCGGCCGATGGTGATGGAGCCGTACCCCTTGGACTCGAAGTTCTTGAAGGTCTGGCCGCCGATGGAGTACGCGGAGGGGCAGGGGTAGGTGTCGTCGAAGTCGTACCCCGCCTTCACCGCGGCGGCCGAGGAGATCACCTTGAAGATCGAGCCGGGGGCCGCCTGGCCCTGGATGGCCCGGTTGAGCAGCGGGTAGTTGGAGCCCTTCCCGGTGAGCTTGGAGTAGTCCTTGCCGGAGATCCCGCCGACCCAGACATTGGGGTCGTAGGTGGGCAGCGAGGCCATGGAGATGATCCGGCCGGTGCGGTTCTCCATCACCACCACGGCCCCGGCGTCGGCCTTGTAGGTGCGTTCGGTGTTGCGGTCGAACTCCTTGCGGGCCGCCTTCATCGCCTCGTACAGCTCGTACTCGGCGACGGCCTGGACCCGGGCGTCGATGGAGGTGACCAGGTTGGCGCCGGCCTCGGCCTCGTCGCGTTCGGCCTCGCCGATGACCCGGCCGAGGTTGTCGACCTCGTAGCGGGTGATCCCGGCCTTGCCGCGCAGCGCCTGGTCGTAGGTGCGTTCCAGGCCGGAGCGGCCGACCTGGTCGGAGCGGAGGTAGGGCGAGTCCGAGTCCTTGGCCTTCTCCAGCTCGTCGTCGGTGACGGGCGAGAGATAGCCGAGGACCTGGGCGGTGGAGGCCATGCCCTTCTTCGGGGCGGGGTAGCGGCGGACGGCGGTGGGTTCGGCGGTGATGCCGGGGAAGTCCTCGGCGCGCTCGCGGATCTGGAGGGCCTGCTGGGTGGTGGCCTCGTCGGTGACGGGGATGGGCTGGTAGGGCGAACCGTTCCAGCAGGGCTGCGGGGTCTTGGAGTCGCAGAGGCGGACCTTGTCCTGGACCTCCTTGGGCGCCATGCCGAGGACCCCGGCGAGCCGGGTCAGGACGCCCTTGCCGTCGTCCCGCATCTTCATCAGCTCGGTACGGGAGGCGGAGACCACCAGCCGGGTCTCGTTGTCGGCGAGGGGGGCGCCCCGGGCGTCCAGGATGGCGCCCCGGACGGCGGGCTGGACCACCCGCTGGACGCCGTTGTTCTTGGCCTCGTCGGTGTACTCCTGGCCGTTGCGGATCTGGAGGTACCAGAGCCTGCCGCCGAGCGTCAGCAGCAGCGAGAAGACCAGGACCTGGATGATGACGAGCCGGATCTGGACCCGGGGGGTCCGGCCGGTCTCGGGGATGTTGCTCATGGTGCCAGTGCCCCCTCGGTCACAGTCGCTTGACGCCCTTGACGCGGCCCGCCCGGTTGGCCCGGTTGCGGGCGGCCCGCACTCTCAGCCCGCTGCGCTGGGTGCCGATCCTCAGTCCGGTGCCGGAGGCGAGCCAGCCGGAGGAGACATCGGAGGCACCGCCCTGGGGGTCGCCCAGCGGATCGTTCTCGGTGCGCCGGGCGAGCGCCATGACCAGCGGCACGGTGAAGGGCGCGAGCAGCAGATCGTAGAGCAGGGCGGTGAACAGCAGCCCCACCAGGCCCACATGGCGGGCGGCGGTGTCCCCGACGAGGGCGCCGACGCCCGCGTACAGCAGGGTGGAGCCGATGGCGGCGGCGACGACCACGAGCATCGGGCCGGTCGCCGACTTCAGCCGTCCGCTCTCCGGGCGGGCGAGCCCGGCGAGATAGCCGACGACGCAGAGCACCAGGGCGTAGCGCCCGGCGGCGTGGTCGGCGGGCGGGGCGAGATCGGTGAGCAGGCCCGCGCCGAAGCCGATGAAGGCGCCCGCGAGATGCCCGTAGACCAGGGCGAGGCCCACCACGGTCAGCAGCACCAGATCGGGCACGGCGCCGGGAAGCTGGAGCCGGGCCAGGACGGAGACCTGGACGACCAGCGCCACCACGACGAGGGCGCTGGAGAGAATCATCCGGTTGAAGCGCATGGGACCGGCTCCTCCTACTCGGTGTCGGTCGGCTGGCCCGAGGGCAGCGGGGTCCGGGTGGGCAGGGGGCCGTCCGGGGTGCCCTGGACATCGAGGTCGCCCTGGGCGCCGGGATCGTTCCGGGCCTCCGGGTCGCCCCCGTCGCCCGCCGAGGCACTGGCGCCGGGTGTCACCGTCACGGTCACCGTGGGGGTGGGCTTGGGCGGCGCGGGTTTGGCCGGCAGCACCATGTCCCGTGGGTCGGTCCGGGGCGCCTGGACGACCACGCCCACGACGTCCAGCCGGGAGAAGCCGACATAGGGCCGGACATAGACCGTACGGGTCAGATCGCCGCGGGACGGATCGACCCGGACCACCTCGCCGACCGGGACACCGGGCACGAACGGCCGGTCGGCCTGGGAGCCGAAGGTGACCAGCCGGTCGCCCTTCTTCACCTTGTGGCGGCCGTTGAGGAGCTGGACGGAGAGCGGGCGGTCGCCCTGGCCGGTGGCGAAGCCCAGTTCGCTGGTCTTCTCCATCCGGGTGCCGACGGTGAAGGCGGGGTCGTTGGCGAGCAGCACGGTCGCGGTGTGCGGTCCGACGGTGGTGACCCGGCCGACCAGCCCGTCACCGTTGATGACGGTCATATCGCGGCGGATCCCGTCGCGCGAGCCCGCGTCGATGGTGACGGTCCAGGAGAAACCCTGGGCCGCTCCTATGGCGATGACCTGGGCGCCCTTGACCCCGTACTGCCCGGCACCGGCGGTCTTCAGGATGGAGTCCAGCTCACGGGCGCGGCTGCGGTTGCGGTCGTCGCTGCCGAGTCTCGTCTTCAGCTCGGCGTTCTCCCGCTCCAGCGCGCTGACCCGGTCATGGCGGCGGCCGGAGTCCCGGACGGCGGCGATGGCGTTGCCGATCGGGTCGACCGCCGTGGCCACCCCGTCCTGGACCGGTCCGAAGACGGTCGCGGCGGCCCTGCGGGCGCCGTCGACGGGTGAGTCCTCGCCCCCGCGGATGTCCACGGTGATCAGCGCGAACGCGATGGCGATCAGCAGCACCAGGAGCAGCCGGCTCTCTCGTGTGTCCCTCACGTGCGACGGCCGTGCCTTCCTCAGTCGGAATGGTCGTGGTATCGCGGGTGCCCGCGGTGTCCGCGGTACCCGTTCGAGATCTCGTCAGCGTCTCATGGTGGTCCCACCGGAACGGGGATATCGGGGTGGCCCCGGATGTCAGTCCGTCAACGATCCGCCGTCGGGCGGATGACGGACCCTCCCCGGGTGCCGGGTGCCCGGTCGCCCCGGGCGCCGGGGGTACGGGACCGGACGGCCCGGCGCGGGACCGGGGACGCGCTCCCGTCCCCGTACGGAGGCGAGGGTCGCGGCCTCTCCGCCCGTACGGGGGCGAGGGGTCCGGCCGCCGGGGCTTCAGCCGACGGGCCCCGCCCGGTGGCCGGGCGGACCCGTCCGGGCCGATGGGCCGATGGCTCCGATGGCTCCGGCGGCCCCGGCCGAACGGGCGGCACGGGCGGTTCAGCGGCGCGGCTGGGCGTCCAGCACCTGCTGGAGCGCCTCGAACTCCTCCACACACTTGCCGGAGCCCAGCGCCACCGAGTCCAGCGGGTCCTCCGCGATATGGATCGGCATCCCCGTCTCGCGGCGCAGCCGCTCGTCCAGACCGCGCAGCAGCGCGCCGCCGCCGGTCAGCACGATGCCCCGGTCCATCACATCGCCCGACAGCTCCGGCGGGCACTTGTCGAGGGTGGTCTTGACGGCGTCGACGATCGCGTTGACCGGCTCCTCGATGGCCTTGCGGACCTCGGTGGCCGAGATGACCACGGTCTTGGGCAGCCCGGAGACCAGGTCCCGGCCCCGGATCTCGGTGTGCTCGTCCTGCTCCAGCTCATAGGCGGAGCCGATGGTGATCTTGATCTGTTCGGCGGTGCGCTCACCGAGGAGGAGCGAGTACTCCTTCTTGATGTGCTGGATGATCGCGTTGTCCAGCTCGTCGCCCGCGACACGGATGGACTGTGCCGTGACGATTCCGCCCAGGGAGATGACGGCGACCTCGGTGGTGCCCCCACCGATGTCGACGACCATGTTGCCGGTGGCCTCATGGACCGGGAGCCCGGAGCCGATGGCCGCGGCCATGGGCTCCTCGATGATGTGCACCTGACGGGCGCCCGCCTGCGTCGACGCCTCGATCACCGCACGGCGCTCGACGCCGGTGATCCCGGAGGGAACACAGACGACGACCCGCGGACGGGCGAGATAACGACGCTTGTGGATCTTCAGAATGAAATAGCGGAGCATCCGCTCGGTGATCTCGAAGTCGGCGATGACGCCGTCCTTCAGCGGCCGGACCGCGACGATGTTGCCCGGTGTCCGGCCGATCATCTTCTTCGCCTCGGCGCCGACCGCCAGGATGCCGCCCGTGTTGGTGTTGATGGCGACGACGGACGGCTCGTTGAGGACGATCCCCCGGCCCCTGACGTACACCAGCGTGTTGGCGGTCCCGAGGTCGACAGCCATATCACGGCCGATGAACGACATGTTGTTCCCCATGAGGATGCGTCTGGCCTTCCCGGAATCGAGCGTTGAGGTCTCATCAGGATGGCGGTGTGGGTGCTGTGGCGTGAGGCTGCCCATCGTAGTGCCGCTCTCGGCGGCACCGCGCGGTGACCACCTCTCTCCTAGGTGACGTGGAGTTGCCGCCAACCGTTCCCGTTTTGCTCCCGCATATGCCAAAAGGCGACCGAATTCCTTCGGTCGCCCCAGGTCATGAGCGCTGTATGGCTGACGCGGGATCAGGAGAGTCCCGGAAAGAAAATCTTCAGTTCCCGCAGAGCGGACTCCTGCGAGTCCGAGGCGTGGACCAGGTTCTCCCGGACGATGGTGCCCAGGTCGCCCCGGATGGAACCGGGCGGCGCGGCGATCGGGTCCGTGGGCCCGGCGAGCTGCCGCATGCCCTCGATCACCCGCTCGCCCTCGACGACCAGCGCCACCGACGGGCCCGACGCCATGAACTCCATCAGCGGCTCGTAGAAGGGCTTGCCCCGGTGCTCGCCGTAGTGCAGCTCCAGCGTCTCCTGATCCAGGGTGCGCAGCTCCAGCGCGCCGATGCTCCAGCCGGCCTTGGCCTCGATACGACCGATGATCTCACCGATCAGTCCACGGCGGACGGCGTCCGGCTTGAGCAGGACGAGCGTACGCTGAGTCACGTGCGGGCTCCTTCACGAGTGCGGACCACCCAGGTGGTCCACGAGTGCGGTCAAGGAGTTCAGAGGCTACAGGGCCCCCGGGCCCGCACGTTACGCAGCGTCAGGCTCTGAGGAAACCTGCTGCTCCGCCCAGCGCGCCTTGATCGCATCGATCCGGCCGCCGTAGTGGACCGAGGCCCACCACAGACCGGCGAAGCAGGCACCCAGGAAGAACATCACCGGCACCACGAAACCGCTCAGCACCAGCCCGATCTGGAGCGCCCAGCCCAGCTTGATCCCCATCGGCCGCCCCAGCATCCCGCAGAGCAGCAGCGACAGGGCCATCCCGACCCCGCAGACCGTCCAGACCGCCGTCATCGACAGGTCCTGGTCCTTCATGGCCACCAGCCCGGCGAACCCGATCACGAAGAACTCGCCGATCAGCGTCGAAGCGCAGAGCGAACGCATGGGATGTCAGCCCCTTCCCAGCAGCAGCCGGGCTTCGCCGACCGTCATCACCGAACCGGTCACGAGCACACCCGCGCCCGCGTACTCGGCCTCATCCTCGGCCAGCGTCACCGCCGCCGCGAGCGCCTCGTCCAGCCGGGGCTCGACGACCACCCGGTCCTCACCGAAGACCTCCACCGCCACGGCCGCCAGAACGTCCGCGTCCAGCGCCCGCCCGGTGGAGTTCTGGGTGATGACGACCTCCGCGAAGTGCGGCTCGAACGCCTCCAGCACCCCCCGTACATCCTTGTCGTCGCTGGCGGCGACCACACCGATCAGCCGGGAGAACCCGAAGGACTCGTCCAGCGCCGACGCCGTCGCCCGCGCGCCCGCCGGGTTGTGCGCCGCGTCGAGGACGACGGTGGGGCTGCGCCGCAGCACCTCAAGACGGCCCGGCGAGGTCACGGTCGCGAACGCGCGCCGCACCGCGTCGGTGTCGAGCGTGCGGGTGTGCTCCGCGCCGATACCGAAGAACGCCTCGACCGCCGCCAGCGCCACCGCCGCGTTGTGCGCCTGGTGCGCCCCGTACAGCGGCAGGAAGATCTCCTCGTACTCCCCGCCCAGACCGCGCAGGGTCAGCAGCTGACCGCCGACCGCGACCTCACGGGAGACCACGCCGAACTCCATGCCCTCACGGGCCACCGTGGCATCGACCTCCACGGCCTTCTTCAGCAGCACCTGCGCCGCGTCCACCGGCTGCTGCGCCAGGATCACCGTCGCGCCCGGCTTGATGATCCCGGCCTTCTCCGTGGCGATCTCCGCGTGGCTGTCGCCCAGGCGGTCGGTGTGGTCCAGGTCTATCGGCGTGACCACGGCCACCGAGCCGTCGATCACGTTCGTCGCGTCCCAGGCGCCGCCGAGACCCACCTCGACGACGGCGACATCGACCGGCGCGTCCGCGAACGTCGCGTACGCCATCCCGGTCATGATCTCGAAGAACGACAGCCGGTACTCCTGCGCCGTGTCGACCATCTCGACATACGGCTTGATGTCCTCGTACGCGGCGATGAAGCGCTCGGCGTCGATCGGGGCGCCGTCCAGCGAGATCCGCTCGGTGATCGACTGGACATGCGGGGAGGTGAACCGGCCCGTCCGCAGCTCGAACGCGCCCAGCAGGGCCTCGATCATCCGCGCCGTCGACGTCTTGCCGTTCGTGCCCGTGATGTGGATCGAGGGATACGCGCGCTGCGGCTCGCCCAGCACGTCCATCAGCGCGGCGATCCGCTGGACCGACGGCTCCATCTTCGTCTCGCCCCAGCGGTCCGCCAGCTCGGCCTCGACCGCGCGCAGCGCCTTGTCGACCTCGGGGTCGGCGGGGCGGGCGGGGACGGGGTCGGCGCTCGGAGGTCCGGACTGGGTACGCAGGGTACGGCTGCCGGCCTCGATCACAGCGAGGTCGGGGTCCCTGGTGGTCTCCTCCTCGACGATCTCATCGAAGCGGTCGGGGTCGCCGTGCTCTGGGCTGGGGTGCTCACTCACGCCCCCCAGTCTAGGGTCCGGCCCCCCACACCCCCGACCGGGCTCACCGGGTCCCCACGGCAGGGGGAACCCCAGACCCGCACGGGGTGGGTCCGGATGGGCCGCAAACGCCCTGGCCCCCAGGGCGAGGGGCGCTGGGGGCCAGGGCGGGTGCCGGGTGGGGCGTCAGGCCTGGGGGAGGCGGTCCAGTTGGGTGGTGATGCGGGTGATGTCCTCGCGCGCGGCGGCCAGCCGGGCGCGGATCTTCTCCACCACCGGCTCCGGCGCCTTCGCCAGAAACGCCTCGTTGCCCAGCTTCGCCTCCGCCTGCTGCCGCTCCTTCTCCGCCGCCGCCAGGTCCTTCGCGAGCCGCTTGCGCTCGGCGGCGACGTCGATGACGCCGGAGAGGTCGAGCGCGACACTGGCCCCGGCGACCGGCAGGGTCGCGGTCGCGGCGAAGCTGTCGCCCTCGGGCTGGAGCCGCAGCAGCTGCCGGATCGCGGCCTCGTGGGCGGCCAGCGGGGTGCCCGTGAGTTCGAGGCGCGCGGGGACCTTCTGGCCGGGCTGGAGCCCCTGGTCGGAGCGGAACCGGCGGACCTCGGTGACGACCCGCTGGACCAGCTCGATCTCCCGCTCGGCGCTCTCGTCACGGAAGCCGCTGTCCTGCGGCCAGTCGGCGACGACCAGCGACTCCTTGCCGGTGAGCGTGGTCCACAGGGTCTCGGTGACGAACGGCACGACCGGGTGGAGCAGCCGCAGGGTGACGTCGAGGACCTCGCCGAGGACCCGTCCCGACACCGTGGCCTGCTCGCCGCCCGCGAAGAACGTGGTCTTCGACAGCTCCACGTACCAGTCGAAGACCTCGTCCCACGCGAAGTGGTAGAGCGCGTCGGCGAGCTTGGCGAACTGGTAGTCGTCGTAGTAGGCGTCGGCCTCGGCGACGACCGTGTTCAGCCGGGAGAGGATCCAGCGGTCGGTGGCCGACATCTTCTCGGCGGGCGGCAGTTCGCCCTCCACGGTGGCGCCGTTCATCAGCGCGAACCGGGTGGCGTTCCAGATCTTGTTGGCGAAGTTGCGGGACGCCTGGACCCAGTCCTCGCCGATCGGCACGTCGACGCCGGGGTTGGCGCCCCGGGCGAGGGTGAACCGCAGTGCGTCGGAGCCGTACGTGTCCATCCAGTCCAGCGGGTTGACCGTGTTCCCGAACGACTTCGACATCTTCTTGCCGAACTCGTCCCGGACCATGCCGTGGAAGGCGATCGTACGGAACGGGGGCTGACCGTCCATCGCGTACAGACCGAACATCATCATCCGGGCGACCCAGAAGAACATCAGGTCGTAGCCGGTGACCAGGACGGAGTTCGGATAGAACTTCTCCAGCTCCGGGGTGCGCTCGGGCCAGCCCAGGGTGGAGAAGGGCCACAGGCCGGAGGAGAACCACGTGTCGAGGACGTCGGTGTCCTGGGTCCAGCCCTCGCCGGTGGGCGGCTCGTCGTCGGGGCCGACACAGATCTGCTCGCCGTCGGGGCCGTGCCAGACCGGGATGCGGTGGCCCCACCAGAGCTGGCGGGAGATGCACCAGTCGTTGAGGTTGTCGACCCAGTCGAAGTAGCGCTGGGACATCTCGGCGGGGTGGATGTCGACCCGGCCGTCGCGGACCGCGTCACCGGCGGCCTTGGCCAGCGTCTCGACCTTGACCCACCACTGGAGCGAGACCCGGGGCTCCAGCGTGGTCTTGCAGCGGGAGCAGTGGCCGACGGAGTGGGTGTAGGGGCGCTTCTCGGCGACGATCCGGCCCTCGGCGCGGAGCGCGGCGACGATCGCGGAGCGGGCCTCGAAGCGGTCCAGGCCCTCGAAGGGACCGTGGACGGTGATCACTCCGCGCTCGTCCAGGACCTCGATGGACTCCAGGTCGTGGCGCTGGCCGATGGCGAAGTCATTGGGGTCGTGGGCGGGGGTCACCTTGACCGCGCCGGTGCCGAACGCGGGGTCGACATGGGTGTCCGCGACGACCGGGATCGTACGGTCGGTCAGCGGCAGGCTGATCCGCCTGCCCACCAGATGGGCGTAGCGCTCGTCGTCGGGGTGGACGGCGACGGCGGTGTCACCGAGCATCGTCTCGGCGCGGGTGGTGGCGACGACGATCGACTCGTCCCCGTCGCCGTAGCGCATGGAGACCAGCTCGCCGTCGTCGTCCTGGTAGTCCACCTCGATGTCGGAGATGGCCGTCAGACAGCGCGGACACCAGTTGATGATGCGCTCGGCGCGGTAGATCAGCCCGTCGTCGTACATCTTCTTGAAGACGGTCTGGACGGCGCGGGAGAGCCCCTCGTCCATGGTGAAGCGGTCCCGGCTCCAGGCCAGGCCCTCGCCGAGGCGGCGCATCTGTCCGGCGATCTGACCGCCGGACTCGGCCTTCCACTGCCAGACCCGCTCGACGAAGGCCTCCCGGCCGAGGTCGTGCCGGGACTTGCCCTCCTTGCCCAGCTCGCGCTCGACCACGTTCTGGGTGGCGATGCCCGCGTGGTCCATGCCGGGCTGCCACAGCGTCTCGTAGCCCTGCATCCGCTTACGCCGGGTGAGGGCGTCGATGAGGGTGTGCTCGAAGGCGTGCCCCAGGTGCAGGCTGCCGGTGACGTTGGGCGGCGGGATGACGATGGTGTAGGCGGGCTTGTCGCTCTTGGCGTCGATCTCGAAGTAACCGCGCTCTACCCAGCGCTCGTACAGCGGTCCCTCTACCTCGGCCGGCGCGTACTGGGTCGGCAGTTCGGGGGGGCTGACTGGCTGCTGCTGAGTGTTCTCGGTCACGGCCTCAGTCTAGGGGTGTCACAACCCGGTACTGAAACGGGAGACGGCCATCGTGGTGTGACCCCGGTCGCCCGGCGCGGAAACGTTTTGGGCCAGGATGGCGGCAACGGAATCACCGTCGGGAGGGGAAGCAGTGACAGACAGCCAGCCGGGGCCCTACGGTCCGCCTCCGCCCCAGCGGCCCGGGGACCAGGGAGGTCCGCCGGGGCCCTATGGCCCGCCGCCGCAGGGTCAGCAGCCCGGCTACGGCTACCCCGTGCAGCAGCCGCCCGCCCAGGGCGCACCGGGCCGGCCGGGGCCGCCGCCCCCGCCCCCGCGGGCTCCCGGCGTCCCGGGCCGGCAGCCCGCGCCGTACGGCCAGCCCGTCCCCTACGGCCAGCCGGGTCAGCCGGGTCAGCCGGGTCAGACCGGACCGTACGGTCAGCCGGGACCGTATGGACAGCAGCCGTACGGTCAGCCGCAGCCGGGTGGCTTCGGCCCCCCGCAGCAGCCGGGCTGGCCGGGCCAGCCGCCGGTGTACCCGGGCGGCTGGCCGCAGCCGCCCGCGCCGAAGAAGTCCCGTACCGGACTGATCGTGACGGTGTCCGTGGTCGCGGCCCTCGCCCTCGTCGGCACCGGGCTCTACCTCCTGGGCACCAGCGCGGAGGACGCGGTCGAGGGCCCCCGGGGCGACAACAGCGCCGTCTCCGAGGAGACCCGGCGCGGGAAGCTGGTCGTCCCCCGGTCCGTCGGCGCGTACAGCAAGCAGAAGGACGGCGAGACCGGGCTGACCGCGTCCGACCGCGAGGACATCGAGGCGATCGGCGTCAGCGACCCCCGCCAGGTCGGCGCGGACTATGTCGCCGGGGACCGGTCCAACCCGATGACGGTGAAGAACATGAACTTCGTCGGGCTCTGGGGCAAGGTCGCCGACCCGGAGCGGACGGTGGACCGCTACTTCTCCCAGATGAAGCTGGCGGGCAAGGAGGAGAAGATGCGGCTCCTCGGCACTCCCGTCGCCGTCAATCCCCCGGGTCTGACCGGCGCGGTGATGAAGTGCCAGACCGCCGAGGTCTCCACCGACGGCCCCGGGCCCCGGAAGATCCAGTCGCCGATGTGTCTGTGGGCCGACTACAGCACGGTGGGCCAGGTGATGGGCATCGACGCCTCCCTCGCCCTGACCGGCAAGGCGATGCCGCAGGAGGAGATCGCCGCCTTCGCGGCCGAGCTGTACGCGTCGGCGCGCGCCAGGATCTGAGGGATCCCTACGCGGGTGGGCCCACCCTCCGGGGG
>NZ_JBHVHF010000201.1:0-15401 GCF_042800315.1 Streptomyces sp. NPDC057638 | reverse complement strand
CCGCCGCCCGAGCCGGAGGCGCCCGAGCCGCCCGAGCCGCTGGAACCGCCCGCGCCGCCCGCCGCCCCGTCACCGCCTCCGGCGCCGCCGGGCTGGGCGGCGGTGTCCAGTTCCAGGGAGACGCCGGCGGTGCCGCGCACCTCGCAGGGGATCACGATCTTCTGGCCCGCGAGGTTCACGGTGATGGTGAGGGTGCCGGGGCTGAGGGTGGACCTGCCGGTGGCGCCGGGGGTGTAGGTGCCCGTGAGATCGCCGATGCCGACGGGCTGGCCCGCCTTGATCTCCTCCTTGTTGGGCTCGCCGGTCACGGCGACCGCGCCCTTGTCGGCACCGCCGAGGACGATCCTCATGGCGCCCCTCATGGCGCCCTTCGGCAGCGGGGCGGGGCTGTTCATCACGGAGTCGCCGGTGGTGACGGTGAGGTCGTAGCGCCCGCCGTCCTTCCTGGCGCTGACGGTGATGGGGGACCTGATGCCCCGGGGGCCGGGGGAAGCGCAGTCATAGGTGACCGTCACCGTCTTGCCGGGGAGGTCGGTGCGGTCCTGGCCGCCACCGGTCGCCCCGCCGGAGCCGGTCGCGCCCCCGGAGCCGGTGGTACCGCTCGATCCGCTCGTGCCACCCGACCCGCTCGTGGCGCCACCGCCCGTGGTGGATCCGCCGGAACCGTTCGTACCGCCCGATCCCGTCGTCCCGCCGCCTCCCGTGCCTCCGCCGGAGCCCGACGATCCGCCGTCCCTCACCTTGATCGTCGCACCCACCCCCACCGTGCCCTTCGGCGTGCACCTCGTGTCCGTCGACAGCGGCTTGGAGACATGGATCGTGTACGCGCCGGGCGCCACCGTCACCTCGCCCGCACGCTCCAGCCGGAGCTTCGCCCGCATCTGCGACAGCACCATCGGGCTGTTCTTCGGGATGGGCGGGTTCTCGCGCGGCCCCTCCGCCCGCAGCTCGCCCGAGGCGGCGCCGCCGAGGACGAGGACGCCGGTGGGTGTGACGGTGTTCGCCGCCAGATCGAGGACGCCGGGGTTCTGGGCGGCCGCCGCGACCGTCTTCCAGACGATCTCGACCTCGTCGCCCACCTCCGCCTCGGCGGGCGCGCTGATCGCCGCCGTGGTCGTGCCGTCCACGGGCGGCAGCCCGGAGATCGCGGGCGGTACGCACTCCGTGTCGTAGGCGACCTCGGCGGACCGTGCGGGGCTCGCGGCCAGCAGCATCCCCGCGCCGCCGACCAGCAGCGCGGTCACCGCCGCGCCCATCCTCCGTTGGGTGCTCACGGATGTCCCTTCGTCGTGGGCGGTTCAGGTCCGTCGGGCGGTGCGGAACCCGGCGGCGGTACGGAGGCGGGGGCGGCGGCGGGGGCGGTGAGTCCGGCGGGCCCGGCGCCCGGGGCGAACCACGGCAGCGAGGGCACCGCGTCCGCCGGGGGCCCGGCGGGAGGAGCCTGGGTTCCTGCGGTTCCCACCGTTCGCGGGGTTCCGGCGGTGGCGGGCGGCCGGATCCGGTCGACCACCGCCATCCCGATCCGGAAGAGACCCGTCGGCACCACCACCGCCAGCAGCACCCAGAAGACCGTCACGCCCCAGGGCCGGGGAAGGCGCCACGGCTGGCTGACGAGCAGCCGCTCCCCCTGGCGTACCGAGACCTCATACGCCCCATGGGCCCCGGCGGGCAGCTCCACCTCCAGTCTGACCAGCGCCTTGTGCCCCGGCTTGATCGTGCCGCGCCACGGTCGCTCCTCCCAGCGGGGCGCGAAGAGCCCATGGGCGGTGCCCACCCGGAAGACCGGGTCCCTGACCGGGGCCGTCCCGAGGTTGCCCACGGTGAGGACAATCCGCCGCGACGGCGGCGCCCCGAAGAAGACCAGCACCCCGGAGTCGCCCTCCAGCCGGGTGGTCGCCAGCACGGCCAGCCGCCCGGCGCCCGCCGGGCGGGGCAGCGGGGCGGTGGGGTGACCGGTGAGGGTGAGCGGAAGATCCCTGGTCTGCGGCTCACCGGTCACGGTCGCCACATGGACCACACAGGGGCAGGGCCTGGGGGGCGCGGGCACCGGGAGCCCGCGGCTGAAGCTGCCCCGGGGGCCGGTGGTGACGGCACGCCCCTGGGCGTTGGCACAGCTGTTGGTGCCGCCGATCATGTTCTCGCCGCAGACCAGGATCATCAGCAGGGTGGACGGCCGCCACCCGGAGCCACTGACCGTGATCTCCCCGCCCGGCTCCACCCGGGTACGGGAGAGCCGCACCCCGGGCCCGTCCCCGGTGGCGGCGGTGGCCTCGAATCCGGTTCCGCCCAGCGCCAGCACGAGGGCGATCAGCGCCCCTCCGGCCCTCCGGCGCGCCCTCATGGCGCCGCCCCGGCCGGGTCCCGGCGCGAGCGGCACCACCGTACGGTCCCGGCGAGGCCCGCCCCGGCGGGCAGCGCCACGGCGGCGACCGGCCAGGGCCCGGGGAGGAAGGTCCGCGAGGCGGTGCCCCGGGCGCGGTCGGGCGCGGCCGTGACCCGGATGTCCACCGGGTCCGGGGACGGCCGGTCCCGCCACGGCCCGGTGGGGACGGCCCGGCGCGCGGGCGGCCGGAGGGCGGCGCCCCAGCCGGGCGCCGGGGCGGCGGCGGACACCGGTGTCGCGAGCGGTGTCGGCGCGACGGGCGCGGCCAGCGGGGGGAGCGCCACGGCGAGGGCTGCCGCCATGGTCAGCCCGTGGTGCGCCGGGCGCCGCGACGGGTGAGCCAGAGCACCCCGGCCACCCCGGTGAGCACGACCGTGCCGCCGAGGGTGCCGAGCGCGACCGCCGACTCCAGGGGGCCGGTCCTGGGCAGCTCACCACCGTCCCCGGCGTCACCGGCGCCGCCCGCCGCCGTGACCTGGAGCTCCAGCGAGGGACGCGGGTCGTTCCTGGGCGTGCAGACCGTCTCCGTACCGAGGGCGCGAATGGTCAGCACCCCGGGGGTGAAGGTGACCTTGCCGCTGGCGCGCGGGGTGTAGGTGCCCGAGAGGTCGCCGATCCTGATCGGGCTGTCGGCGGGGATCGCCGCCGCGTTCGGCGGGCCCGTGACGGTGACGGTGCCGGAGTCGGCGCCCGCGACCTTGATCGTGGCGCTGGGGGTCATGGCCCCCTTGCCCAGCTCCACCGGGCTGGCGGAGACGCCCTTGCGGAAGGACATCGTCAGCCGGTAGCCGCCGCCGTTCCTCTGGGACGTGATCTCGATGGGGGAGACCGCGCCCTTGGGCCCGATCGGGGTCCGGCACTGGTAGTCGACGTCCACCACGGCCGCCTCGGCGCCGGACGCGGCCAGGATGACCACGGGGCCCGCCACCAGCGCCGCCGCCAGCGCGAGAACCGGCCGTTTCTGGTACCTCACCTGAGCCTTCCCCTCGTATCGTCGCGGTTCCGGACCGACCCGCCGTCCCGCACCCCCTCCACCACCACCGGAGACATAACTGACGGCACATCAGATCGGGCGCTCAAGGTACGCCGGGGACCGTGGGGAGGGAAGAGCGAAGGCGCCTCCGGCCGCGGCGCTCCACAAGAGCTCCCCACGGAGGAGGGCCGCCCGGCCCCGCCCGGCCCCGCCCGGCGCGAGGGAAGTGCGCGGGGAAGGGCCCGGGGGAAGGCCGCGAGGAGAGGTGCGGGGGAAGCGTGCGCCACAGCGGGAGGCACGGCCCGGGGCACCTCCGGGGACTCCCCGGGAAAAGGGGAAACCCCGGCGCGGGACGGCGGCCGGGGCACACGAACAGGACAGGGACGCAGGCCACCGGCCTCCGCGCAGGACAGGGACGCGGGCCACCGGCCCCCGCGGGACGGGCGGCCCCTCACCTGCCGGAGCGGCAGCCCCGCGCCGACGGCCCGGACGGGCGGATCACACGGGGGCGGCCAGCTCCGCCCAGACCGTCTTCCCGGGCGCCCCCGGCACCCGGAGGACCCCCCAGTCGAGACAGAGGCGCTGGACGATGAACATCCCGTGGCCTCCGGGGCGCCCCGCACGGTGGGGAGTGCGGGGCGCGGGCTGACCCGCCCCCCGGTCGGACACCTCCAGCCGCAGGACCTTGCCGTCACAGCTGACCCGCAGTTCCTCCGGGCCCTCCGCGTGCAGACAGGCGTTGGTGACCAGTTCGGAGACGACCAGCAGGACATCCTCGGCGGCGGCCCGGCGGTCGGCGGTGGCGGCGGGCAGCCAGCCCCAGTCGTAGAGCGCCTGGCGGGTGAAGTCACGGGCGAGCGGGACGATGCCACTGGCGCTGGCCAGGGCGAGACGCCGTACGGGGCCGCCGGTCGCCCCGGGAGAGCCGCCGGGGCCGGGGGGGATCGAGCCGACGACGCCATCCGGCTCGGGGCCGAGGTCGCCCGGCTGCTGCGGCCGGGTGGTGCTCATCAGCGCTTCACCTCACCGATTCACCAGTTACCAATGTCATGTCTACGCCAGGCGGATGACACTCCTGTCGTACCGCCTGTACACAGAGTGCCGGACCTCCGGCGCCCGCGGGGTCGCCCGCGGAAGTTCTCCTGCCCTGCCGATGGGTGACAACACTCACGAAGCACTCAGTACGCCGAGAGCGGAGCGAACCCACCGAGGGGGGCGGTGCGGGGTCAGCGAGGAGGGTCAGCCGGGAAGGGCGTCATCGACCGTCGCGTGCACGGTGAAGACCGCCTCCGCGCCGGTGATCTCCAGCACCCGCGCCACCACGGGCAGCATCCCGGCCAAGTGGACCCCCCCTCCGGCCGCCTCCGCCCTCAGCCGGGCGCCGAGCAGGACATTCAGCCCGGTGGAGTCGCAGAACTCCAGCCGCGAACAGTCGATGACGAGACGGGAGCGGCCCTGCGCGAGCGCCGCTTCCAGGGGGCCGCTGAGGAGTTCGGCGGTGTGGTGATCCAACTCACCCGCCGGGGTGACCACTTCGCTGTGGCCCACGGTCCGGACCTCGACCTGAAGTCGGCCCCGACTGGCGCTGCCGACCGTCCCGCGGTCCATGCTCGTCCCTCTTCGCCGTGTCATACATCTGGTCTGACTTCTCCCGATGACTCGCGGGGAACACTACGCCTTTCCCTCGGAGCGGGCCAGCGCCAGTCCCTAACAAAGCAGACATAAAGGGCATTTAACACTTGCCCTCGCTCGGGGGTAACCGGTAAGGCTGGTAAGGACCGAAAAGAGACAGCCAACCCCACGACCGGCTTTGGAGGCGCCGCTCACCGCAGAGTGTGCAAGGGCTTCGGCGGCCATACGCCGAGAACGATGGAGGAGACCATGTCACCCCGGCTCGACGCCACGCGTGTTCCCCCGACCGCGCCGTCGACACCCATGACCAGCGACAGCCCGGCGAACGACCTGGGCGACCCAGGCCGTGTCCGCGGCGACCTCGACGATCCGAACGACCCTCTCGGGGCCCCCGAACCCCCGGCCGCCGGGCTCCCCGGCCCGCTCGACGAGCCGCTGCCCGAGATCCCGCCCGCCGACACGATCGGCGCACTCGACGCCCGCGCCCTCTCCAGAACCCTCTTCGCCCGGCTCGAACTCCTCGACGAGGGCACCCACGAGCACGCGTATGTACGGAACACGCTCGTCGAGCTGAACCTGGCGCTCGTCCGGTTCGCCGCCGCGCGGTTCCGGACCCGCAGCGAGCCGATGGAGGACATCGTCCAGGTCGGCACCATCGGGCTGATCAAGGCGATCGACCGGTTCGAGCTGAGCCGGGGCGTGGAGTTCCCCACCTTCGCGATGCCGACCATCATCGGCGAGATCAAGCGGTTCTTCCGGGACACGAGCTGGTCGGTACGGGTGCCACGCCGCCTCCAGGAGCTCCGGCTCGACCTGGCCAAGGCCACCGACGAGCTGGCACAGCGACTGGACCGCTCCCCCACCGTCGCCGAACTCGCGGCGCACCTGGGGATCGGCGAGGACGAGGTCGTGGAGGGCATGGTCGCCAGCAACGGCTACACCGCCAGCTCCCTGGACGCGGGCTCCATGACCGCCGGGGGCTCGGGCGGCGCCGAGGACAGTGGCGCCGAGGGCAGCCTCGCCGACCGGATCGGGTACGAGGACCACGCCATCGAGGGCGTGGAGTTCATCGAGTCGCTCAAGCCCCTGATCGCGGGCCTTCCGGCGCGCGACCGCCAGATCCTCTCGCTCCGTTTCGTCGCCAACATGACGCAGTCGGACATCGGCGACGAGCTGGGCATCTCCCAGATGCATGTGTCGCGGCTGCTCTCCCGGACCCTCGTCAAGCTGCGCAGGGGCCTGACGCTCGACGAGTGAGCGCCCGTGGGCGGGTGAGTCCGCCCGGCGCACGCGCCGCCCGCAGGGGGCAGCGGGTGACGGGGGAGGGCGGGGACGCGTCAGCGACCGTGGCGGGTGCCGTCCCGTGCGCCATCAGCGCGGCGACGGGACGCGTCAGCGGTCAGGGGCCGCCGCGTCCGTGTGACGGGCCCGGGTCCGGGGCGGACCGGTCCCGGGGGACCAACGGCCACACCGGGCCGGACCCGCGCGGCACGGCGGGCCGGCCCCGTACCGGGCCGCAGCGGCGAGGGTCCCTTTCCGGCGGAAAGGGACCCTCGTCCATCGGTGTCCGCGGGACAGGGAAACGATTCCGCCAGAAGGGTGTTCGATTCCCCGAGGGCAGGCTCCCCGCCGCCTTTTCCCTGTTTTCCCGTGGACTTCTCGTGAAAGTTCTCCGGAATTCGTCTCCCCGAGTCCGATGATCATGTGGGGAGAGGCCAACCGAGTCGACAAAACGCCTTACCCGCCGAACATCTCGCCACCCGCGCCCCGTCACGCGGACACCGAACGCTTTCCCCCGTCCAGAGCGCCGCCCCGGCCCCGGTTCCGTCAGCCGCCGCCCCGGCCCGCCCCCGCGCTTCCGTCCATGGTGGTGTCAGCGGTCGCGCCACCACACGGGCGGCGAGGCCGCGCCGTACCGCCCCGGCGGCCGAACCCGCCCCGGGCGCCCGCGGATCCGCCCCCGCGGCTCCCCGTCCCGGCCCGGCGCGCACCGTGAACGCCGATGGCCCCGGGCACCTCTGTTACCCCCGTGGCGGATGAGATCTTGTGCGCGTCAACGAGAAAAGCGGCGTCAATCTGGCGGGTGTTCGCCAACTGATATTCGAACATGGTCCGCTGATCGTAGGATCGGACCGCTCCCGATTCTTCTCGGGGGTCCGGTTCCGTCCGGGTGGAGCGGTCTTCGGGAAAGGCGCGGTCTTCGTGGTCGTGGTCTTCGTGGTCGTGTTATCAGGCGTCTTAGGCGCGTTAGGCGTCTTAGGAGTCCCCGGCGCCCTCGGTGCGCCCGGTCCGCTCGGTGTCCGCACCGCGCTGGGCGCCCGCTGTTCCTTCCGTGGCCCGGGGGCCCCGGGTGCCCTCCGTACCCGCGACGCGATCGGCGCCCCGGCACAGACGCGGTCCTGTCCACCGTCCCGCCGACCGGGGGCGCGTTCCGTTCGCGCCGGGGCAGCGCGGTGAGCGGGGGGCGCGGGGCCACGTCGCCGTGGTGCCCGCTGGCGGCGCTCTGCGCCGTGTCCGCCGCCGCCGTCCTCACCGAGCGGTACAGCGGCGCGGGTTGGCGGCAGGTGCTCGCCTGGGCCTGCGCCGCCGTCGCGACACTGGCGCTCTGCTGGGCCGTCACCCTGGCCCGGCTGCTGCGCTCCGCGCTCTCCCGCGCCGACCACCACGGGGCCACGGACCGGGCGCGCACCGCCGAGTTGGCCCATCTCGCCTCCGTACGGCTGCCCGCGCTGGCGGAGCGCGCGCGCACCCGGCGGGCCGACGGGGTGCCGGGGCCGCTGGCGCACACGGACGAGGTCGGCGAGGAGTTCGCACGGACGCTGGAGGCGGTGATCGAGGCGGCCGCCCTCGCCACGGCGAGCCGGAGATACGAGGAGCGGCCGCTGCCGGAGTCCGCGCGGGCGGCCTTCGTCTCCCTGGCCCGCGCGGTGCACTCGCTGGCCCTGGTCCAACAGCGTTCGCTGGACCGGGTGGAGCGCGCCGTCGAGGACCCCGGGGTGGTGACCGAGGTGCTGCTGGCCGACCACGCGGCGGCCCGGATGATCCGCAAGGCCCAGACGCTGCTGGTGATGTGCGGGGTGTGGCCCGCGAGCGAGGAGAACCGGCCCGTCTCCCTCTATGACTGTGTACGGGCCGCCCAGTCGCGGATCCTGGACTTCGCCCGGGTCGAACTCCACGGCGAGCAGTGGCCGCTGGTGACACCCCCCGCCACCGAGGGCGTCATCCACACCCTCGCCGAACTGCTGGAGAACGCGACGGCCCACTCCCCCTCCGGCGCCCGTGTGGTGGTGACCGTCCGCGAGGTCGGCGCCGGAGCGGTGGTGGAGATCGATGACGCGGGCCGGGGCATGTCCCCCGAGGCGCTGCGGCACGCCATGGGCCTGCTCCGCGAGGGACCCGGGCTCCCCGACCGCCCGGAGCCGGGCGGCGCCACCGGACTCGGCCTCGCCTGCGCCGGGCGCTGGACCCGTGAACTGGGCTTCGGCGTCGATCTCGCGGGCACCTCGGCGTACGGCGGCACCCGCGCGGTGGTGTTCCTCCCGCACCGGCTGCTCACGGAGCCGCCCTCGCGGACACCGGAGCGCGGCCCTGTGGCGCGCCCCGCCTGGGCCGGGACGCCGGCGGATCAGCCACGGCACCCGGCGGCCGGGCCCCTGGCCCCTGTGTCCCCCACGGTCCAGTCGGCCGAGGGGCCGCTCACCCCCGCGTACCCGGCGTTCACGGGGAGGACGGGAACGGCGGCCGCCGACGAGGGGCACCACCCTCAGCCCGCCCCGGCACACCACGGCGGCTACCAGGGCGCGATGACGCCTCCGGCCGGCTACCAGGAGGCACCGCAGCACACCGCGGCCCCCTTCGAGCAGCCCTCTACGCCGCTGGAGGAGCCGTACACCTGGGATACCGCGGGACACACGGGACCGGGAGCCGTGGGACACACGGGACTCGCGGAGCCGGGACTCACGGGCCCGGAGAGCGGAACGCATGGCACCGGTCGGCCCGGAGCCAGGGTGTACGGCGCCGGACAGCACCGGGCCCCGGGATACGGCGCCGGAGGGCCGGCGGCCGGGGCGCACGGCACGGTCCACGATCACCGCCCGGGGCCGCCGCCCGGCCCCCTGCCCGGGTTGGCGCCCGGCCCCCTCCCCGGACCCCCTCCTGGGACCCTGCCCGCGCCGCCCGCCGCGAGGGCGCCGCTGCCCAGGCGGTCCCCCTCCACCTCCTCGGAGGCGTTCCCCGGCCCCGGCGGAGTACGGGGGTACGCCCCCGTCCAGGACGGCTCCGCGCGGTGGACGCCGGAGGACGCCGGCTCATCGGTCAGCAATGTGGTGGCCGGGGCACGGCGAGGGCGCGCGGACCTCACGGACGCCCGGATCCACCAACCCCCCACCATCCCCGAGACACCCCATGGAGGCCGGCCATGACCGGAACCATCACCAGACTGCCCGATCTTGGCTGGATGCTCCGCCCCCTGATCGAGTTGCCGGGCGTGCGGCACGCCGTCGTCGTCTCCGAGGACGGGCTGAGGCTCGGCCAGGCCTCCGCCGAGCGGCTGACCGGTCCCGTCCCGGCGCTGGGCGTCGCCGAGGCCGAGGCGTTCTCCGCCGCCTGCGCGGCGATGACGATGACCGGGCGCTCCACCACGGCCCTGCTCTTCGGCCGCCAGGCCGGGGTGCGCCAGCTCATGGTGGAGTCGGAGCACGGATTCGTCCTCTTCACCCATGCCGGGGTGGGCGCCCATCTGGGAGTGGCGACCGACACCGAGGCCGATGTGGGGCTGGTGGCCCGGCGGATGCAGCATCTGGTGGCCCAGATCGGGGCCCATCTGAGCAGCGGACCCCGTGACGCCGTGACCGATCTCGCATGACGGACGGCGGGGAGGGCGGGACCCCCGGGAACGCGCCGCCGGTGCGGCCCTATGTGATCACCGGGGGCCGCGCGGCCCCCGGGGGTCCGCCCCTGCGCCCCGACGCCCTGGTGCTGTCGGCGGGGATCGCGCCGCCGACCGCCCTCCCGCCCGAGCACGGCCTGGTCCTCGCCCACTGCCGGGCGCCCCGGCCGGCCGGGGAGGTGGCGGCACGGCTGGGGCTGCCGTCCTGGGTGGTGCGGGTGCTGCTGGCGGACCTGATCGCCTGGGGGCTGGTGGTGGTACGGCCGACGGGGACGGGGGCCGGGGTCGAGGACGCCGACGTGGCGATACTGCGCAAGGTGCTCAACGGCCTGGAGACCCGCCTCTGACCTCCCGCACGCGTACCGTCCCGGCCGGTCCGCATCCCGGCCGGTCCGCACTCCCGGGCGCCACGCCCCGGCCTCTCCGCCCGCCCGTCCGTTCCGCTGTTCCGTCCGTTCCGTCTGTTCCCACCGTTCCGTCTGTTCCGTCTGTTCCCACCGTTCCCTCCGTTCCGCTGTTCCTCCGTCCGTCCCGCTGTCTTCCGGATGTCAGGAGAGACGAGTTGAGCACCTCACCCGCCCAGCGGCCCTACCGTCCCGACCCCGGCGGCGGCTGCCCCCACGCCGCCAACGCCGCCCTGCTCGCGCGGACCACCGTGACCGACGTCGTCCTTCCCGGCGAGATCAGGGGAATGATGGTGCTGGGGCACGAGACGCTGAAGGAGTTCCTCTCCCGTACCGATGTGGCGAAGAGCCCGGCGCACTTCACCGCGTTACGGGAGGGACGGATACCCGAGGGGTGGCCGCTGCTCGCCTTCGCGGTCACCCCCGGCATGCTCACCAGCGACGGGGAGCAGCACCGGCGGCTGCGCTCCCTGGTGAGCAAGGCGTTCACCGCCCGCCGGGTGGACTCCCTGCGCCCCCGGGTGGAGGCCATCACGGCCGAGCTGCTCGACGGTCTGGCCGAGGCCGCCGGGAGCGCGGGGGGCGGAGCCGTCGATCTGCGAGCGCACTACGCGATGCCCCTGCCGATGAGCGTGATCTGTGAGCTGTTCGGGGTGGACCCCGAGTTCCGGCGGCGGCTGCACGAGCTGTCGCATCTGGTCGTCTCCACCTCGATCAGCCCGGCGGACGCGGTGGCGGCCGGCCAGGAGCTGATCGCGGTCCTCGGCACGGTCGTCGCGCGCCGCGCGGACCGGCCCGGCGACGATCTGACCAGCGCGCTGATCGCCACCCGCGCGGAGGACGGGGACCGGCTGACCGAGCAGGAGCTGATCGGGACCCTGGTGCTCTTCGTCATCGCGGGCCACGAGACCACGCTCAATCTGATCACCAACGCGGTGCGGGCGCTGTGCGCCGACCGGAGCCAGCTGGAGCTGGTGCGGTCGGGGGCGGCGGGCTGGATGGACGTGGTGGAGGAGACGCTGCGCTGGGACAGCCCGGTGAGCTACTTCCCGTTCCGCTACCCGGTCGGGGACATCGACGTCGACGGGACACTGATCCCCCGGGGCACTCCGGTGCTCGCCGGGTACTCGGCGGCCGGGCGCGACCCGTCGGCCCATGGGCCCGACGCCGGGCGGTTCGACGTGCTGCGGCCGTCCCGGCCCGGCGCGGCCCGTCATCTCTCGCTCGGGCACGGCGCGCACTTCTGTCTGGGGGCGCCGCTGGCCCGGATGGAGGCGGCGGTGGCGCTGCGGGCGCTGTTCGAACGCTTCCCCGGGCTGGAGCCGGCGGTGGCCGCGGCGGAGCTGCCCCGGCACACCAGCTTCGTCGGCAACAGCGTGGAGCGGCTCCCCGTACGTCTGGGTTCCTGAACGCGCCGGGTTCAGAGACCCCGTGCGCCGCGATCCCTGACCTCACGTACGCCTCGTACGGCTCGTACGGCTCGTAGATCCCGATCTCCCGTACGTCCGGATCCCCCGCCCGCGTCCACCCGGAGCCCTGGCGGTCAGCCGCCAGGGCTCCGGGCGGCGCTGGGTAGGGTGGAGGGGTTGGGCCGGTGGTTGGTCCGGGAGAGGAACACCGGCATGGCACCCGCCCGCCCCCAGGGGCACTCCGCGCTACGGCACGCCCTGCCGCTCTACCTCGGGATCCGGGCGCTCTGTCTGGCCGTCCTCTTCCTCTGGGCCTGGCGCGCCGACCGCAGCGCCTGGGGTCTGCTCACCGAGCGCTGGGACTCCCTCTGGTACGCCCGGGTCGTCGAGCACGGCTATGACTTCACCCTCACCGCGCCCGACGGCCGGGTCCTGTCCGACATGGCGTTCTTCCCGCTGCTGCCCTGGCTGGAGCAGGCCCTCACGGCGACCGGCCCGCTCACGCCCGGCGGCGCGGGCTTCGTGGTCAGCGCGGTCGCCGGACCGCTCGCGGCCTGGGGGATCTTCCGGGTGGTGGACCTGGTGTACGGGGAGCGGGCCGCGCTCTTCACCGTCGCCCTGTGGGCGGCGCTGCCGGTCTCCGTCGTCCAGTCCATGGCCTACAGCGAGTCGCTCTTCACGGCGCTCGCCGCCTGGTCCCTGTACGCGGTCCTGCGCGGCCAGTGGATCACCGCCGGGCTGCTGGCCTCCCTCGCGGGCCTGACCCGCCCGGTCGGTCTGGCGGTCGCGGCCGCCGTCTGGGTGGGCGCGCTCCTCGCCTGGCGGCGCGCGTCCGACCGGCGGCGACTGCTGCTGGGGATGGCGCTGGCACCGCTCGGGGCGGCCTCGTACGTCCTGTGGGTGGGCCACCGGACCGGTTCCCTGTTCGGCTATCTGGAGGTCCAGGGGGCCTGGGGCAACGGGTTCGACGGCGGGCTCGCCTTCGCCCGCTTCATCGGCGGTCTGCTCTTCAGCGCCGCGTTCCCGGCCGGTCTCGCGCTCGCCGTGGGCGTGGCGCTGCTGGGCCGGCTCTTCTGGAAGGGCGTACGTCAGGGACAGCCCCCGCCCCTGTTGGTCTACTGCGGGATCGTCGCCCTCCTGGCGGTCTGCTCCTCCGGCTACTTCGGCTCCAAACCGCGTCTGCTGCTGCCCGCGTTCCCGCTGCTGATCCCGCTGGGGCTGGCGCTCGCGCGGACTCGGCCGGGGCGGGCGTGGGCGGTGGTCGCGGCCGCCGTCGCGGTGGCGGCGGGGTACGGGGCGTTCTGGCTGCACGGCTCAGGGCCTCCGTAACGCGGCCCGGGCCCGGTCCGGGGCACGGGACCGACCTGCGGACGCACCGTTCACCGACGAGACTGACCCTCGGAGAACCACCGTCCGTCGAGGGAGAGGAACCCGCCATGGCCCCCGCTCATGTCATCGCCGTCACCGGTGTCAGCGGTCGTCTGGGCGGGCGGGTGGCACGGCGGCTCGCGGAGCGCGGGGCGGAGCCGAGACTGCTGGGCCGGGAGCCCGCGCGGCTGCCGTCGATCTCCGGGGCGACGGTCGGATCGCCCGCGCCGTACGGGGACGGGGAGGCCATGGAGCGGGCCTGCGCCGGGGCCCGCACCCTCTTCCTGGTGTCGGCGAAGGAGTCACGGGAGCGGGTACGGGAGCAGATGACCGCCGTGGACGCGGCGGTGGCGGCCGGGGTGGAACGGATCGTGTACGTGTCGTTCCTCGGCGCGGGGCCCGAGGCCACCTTCACCTTCGCGCGGGACCACTGGCACACCGAGGAGTACATCCGCGCCACCGGAGTGGCCCACACCTTTCTGCGGAACAGCTTCTACTGCGCGGCGCTGGCGGCGATGCCCGGCCCCGACGCCGTGATCCGGGGCCCGGCGGGCGACGGCCGGGTCTCGGCGGTGGCCCATGACGACATCGCGGACGCGGCGGTCGGCGTGCTGCTGGGCGAGGGCCACGACGGGGTGACCTACGACCTCACGGGCCCGGCCGCGCTCACCCTGGCGGAGGCGGCCGAGGAGCTGAGCCGGTTCGCGGGCCGCGAGGTCACCTATGTGGCCGAGACCCGCGAGGAGGCGTACACCTCCCGCGCGCACTACGGCGCGCGGGAGTGGGAGGTGACGGGCTGGGTCACCTCGTACGAGGCCATCGCGGCGGGCGAGATGGCGATGGTGTCGGACGCCGTGCCGAAGCTGGCCGAGCGCCCGGCCACCCCCTTCTCGGCCTTCCTGCGGGAGAACCCGGCGGTCTACCGCCATCTGCGGCCGAGCTGAGCGGGCCCGGGGGCGGCCCGGCGCACCTCCCGTACCGCGTCAGCGGATCCGCCCGCCGCGCGGGACCGTCAGCGCACCCGCCCGCCGCGCGGGACCGTCAGCGCACCCGCCCGCCGCGCGGGACCGTCAGCGCACCCGCTCGCCGCGCCGCCACACCGCGTCCACCAGCGGCACCCCCGGCCGGTACGCCAGATGCACATGGCTCGGCCCGTCCAGCAGGGCGAGATCGGCGCGGGCGCCGGGGGTCAGCCGTCCGATGTCCGTCCGCAGCAGGGCGGCGGCGCCGCCCGCCGTCGCGGACCACAGGGCCTCGTCCGGCGTCATGCCCATGTCCCGTACCGCGAGCGCGATACAGAACGGCATCGAGGACGTGTACGACGAGCCGGGGTTGCAGTCCGTGGACAGCGCCACCGTGACCCCGGCGTCCAGCAGCCGCCGCGCGTCCGGCCAGCTCGCCCGGGTGGAGAACTCGGCGCCCGGCAGCAGCGTCGCCACCGTGTTCCCACTGGCGAGGGCGTCGACATCGGCATCGGTGAGATGGGTGCAGTGGTCGGCGCTCGCGGCCCCCAGCTCGACCGCGAGCCGCACCCCGGGCCCCGGGCCGAGCTGGTTGGCGTGGACGCGCGGCACCAGCCCCCTGGCCCGTCCGGCGGTGAGCACGGCCCGTGCCTGGTCACCGTCGAAGGCGCCCGTCTCGCAGAAGACGTCCACCCAGCGGGCGTGCGGCGCGCACGCGTCGAGCATCGGCCCGGTCACCAGCTCCACATAGGCGGCCGGGTCGTCCGCGTACTCCGGCGCCACGATATGCGCCCCGAGGTAGGTGACCTCCTCGGTGTGCCGGGCGGCGATCCGCAGCGCCCGCTCCTCGTCGGCGACGGTCAGCCCGTACCCCGACTTGGTCTCGAAGGTCGTCGTCCCCTGCCGCAGCGCCTCCCCGAGATGGCGTACGAGACCGGCCTCCAGCTCCTCGTCGGTGGCGGCCCGGGTGGCGGCGACCGTGGTCCTGATGCCGCCCGCACGGTAGGGCCGGCCGGACATCCGGGCGTTGAACTCCTGGGTGCGGTCCCCCGCGAAGACCAGATGGGAGTGCGAGTCCACGAACCCCGGGATGGCCGCCCGCCCCTGGGCGTCGTGCACCGCGTCGGCGGCGGGCGCCTGCCGCGCGGGCCCGACCCAGGCGACCTCCCCGCGCTCGATGACGACGGCGGCCCCGCTGATCACCCCGAGCCGGGAGCCGTCCCCCTGGGCGGGGTCATTGGTGACGAGGCTGGCGAGGTTGGTGACGAGGGTGGCGCTCATAGGTCCTCAGTGGTCCTCTCGGTGGGGCCCGGGGCCGGGGTCTCCGGCCCGCCGTACGCCCTGCGGGCCAGCCTAGGCCGAGGGCGAGGACGGAACGCGGG
>NZ_JBHVHF010000200.1:0-15431 GCF_042800315.1 Streptomyces sp. NPDC057638 | reverse complement strand
GGACATATTGGAGCTGTTCCTCGACGGGGACGGCACGCTCTCCGCGCCCCCTTTCCCATGATGCGGCGTTTATGCGACCCGGATGGCGGGTAAGGTTAGGTTTGCCTCAGTGGAGCGGCCGGTCGGTCGTCCCTGAAGAACCCCGGTGGGGCCGTCACCGACGGATCCGCCGGTCCTGGCCCGTCCGCCCCGCCCGGGAGGTGAATCCGCGTGTACGTCTGCTCATGCTTCGGCATCACGGAGCAGCAGGTGAAGGAGCATGCGGAAGCGGGCGCCCACACACCGCGCCAGATCGCCTCCGCGTGCAAGGCGGGAACCGACTGCGGCTCCTGCGTCCGCCGTATCCAGAGCCTGCTGGGCCGGGGCAGCTGCCCCCGCCGCGACCTGCTCGACCAGGGCAGGCCCGCGCTGAACGCCGTGGCGGAGCTGAAGGGTGTGACGGAGCTGGGCGAGGCCGCCTGAGGCCGCCCGGCCGGTCGCCGGAGATCGTCCGGCGCACCCGCTCGCTCCGCCCGTCCCGGATCTGACCCGCGACAGGGGATCCCTGCCGGGACCGGTGTACGGGAGTGCCGCGGTCCGCCGTACCGGAGTCCCGTGAGCCCGGCCCCGGGGGAGCCCCGCGGTCGGCTGTACCGGAATCGCCGGACCGGCCGGAGGGGAACCAGCCGCCCGATGAGCGGCCGCCCGGCGGATCAGCCGCTGGGCTGCTCGATCTGCTGGGCGAGATAGAGCGCCTCGCCGAGCTGCTCGATGAGTTCGAGCTGGGTGTCGAGATAGTCGATGTGGTGCTCCTCGTCCGCGAGGATCTCCTCGAAGATATTGGCCGAGGTCACATCACCCTTGGCGCGCATGACATCGATCCCGCGCCGCAGCCGGTCGATGGCCTCCACCTCGACCTGGCGGTCGGCCTGGAACATCTCGGTGACCGTCTGGCCGACCCGTACATGGAAGAGTCGCTGGTAGTTCGGCAGGCCGTCCAGGAACAGGATGCGCTCGGTCAGCCGGTCCGCGTGCTTCATCTCGTCGATCGACTCGGCACGGGTGTAGTTGGCCAGCTTGGTCCAGCCCTTGTTCTCCTGGATGCGGTAATGGAGCCAGTACTGGTTGATCGCGGTCAGCTCTCCGGTGAGCTGCTCGTTCAGGAACTCGATCACCTCGGGGTCGCCCTGCATGCGGGTGGCTCCTTCCACACGAATATGTGCTCGGGGTCAGGTGCGCGCATCCTCGCACTGCCACTGGGGGCCGTCCAGTAAGTGCCTCCTTAGTCGGAGTTGCCCGAATCGGGCCAGACCTGGTCATGACCATCCCTCCCGGTCTGTCACCATGGAGGACATGGGTCAGCGGGAGAGCCGGGAACACCGGGTGGCGGAGGAAGCCGCGCTCCCGCCGGGACAGCGGTTGCAACGCGGCTGGCCGGTCACCCATTACGGCCCGGTGCCCAAGTTCCGGCCGGAGCGCTGGGAGTTCCGGGTCTTCGGCGCCACGGCGGACGGTGACAAGCGCGTCTGGAACCATGAGGAGTTCTCGGCTCTGCCGTACTCCACGGTCGTCGCGGATCTGCACTGTGTGACGAAGTTCAGCATGCTGGGGGCCGAATGGGGTGGGGTGCCCGCCCGTACCATCGTCGAGCTGGCGCCGCCCGCGCCCGCCGTCACCCATGTGATGGTCTGGGCGGAGTACGGGTTCAGCGCCAATATGACGCTCGCCGACTTCGCCTCCGAGCGTTCCATGTTCGCCACCCACAAGGACGGTGAGCTGCTCACCGCCGAGCACGGCTTTCCGCTGCGGCTGATCGTGCCGCATCTGTACGCGTGGAAGGGCCCCAAGTGGGTGCGGGGCGTGGAGTACATGACCGCCGACCGCCGGGGCTTCTGGGAGGAGCGCGGGTATCACAACCTGGGCGACCCCTGGCGGGAACAGCGCTACTCGTACCAGGAGGAGCCGGGGGACGGCCCGGAGCTGTGAGCCCCGCGCGCTGACCCCGCGCGTTCGCCGCTCGCGGTCGCTCCGGTACGGCGAACCACACACCCCGGTGGGGTACTGGCTCGCCCTCAGCCGCGCAGCTTCTTCAGCAGCTCGACATCCGCCGCGTGGCCCGACGGCCCGCCGGGCGTCTCGATGATCAGCGGCACGCCCTCCGTCGCCGGATGGCGCAGCAGCTCCCGGAACGGCCCCATCCCGATATGGCCCGCGCCGATATTGGCGTGGCGGTCCTTGTGCGCGCCCGACGGCTCCTTCGAGTCATTGGCGTGGATCAGCCCGAGCCGCCCCTCGCCGACCGTCGCGACCAGCAGGTCCAGTGTCGCGGCCACCCCGCCGTCCGCCGCGAGATCATGCCCCGCCGCGTGGATATGACAGGTGTCCAGACAGACACCGAGCTTCGGATGGTGCTCCAGCGCCGCGAAGTACGGCCCGAAGTCCTCGGCCCGGGAGCAGAGCGAGGAGCCCTGCCCGGCCGTGGACTCCAGCAGCAGCGGCGGATCGTCCGCATGGGTCAGCTCGTCCAGCAGCGGCAGTACCAGCTCCCGGACCTGGGCCAGCGCCGTCTCCCGGGAGCGGCCGCCGGTCGCCGAACCGGTGTGCACCACGACACCCCTGGCGCCGATCTCCCGGCCCCGGCGCAGCGAGTGCCGCATCGACTCCACCGACCGCCGGGCCGTCTCCTCGCTGTGCGAGCCGAAGTTGATCAGATACGGCGCGTGGACATAGGCGGGCAGCCCCGCCTCGGCACACCCGGTACGGAACGCCTCGTCCTGCGCCGGACTGCCCGGGGGCGTCGCCCAGCCGCGCGGATTGGCCACGAAGACCTGGAGCGTCTCGCCCGCCAGCTCCCTGGCATAGCCCAGGCCGACCTTGGCGAGTCCACCCGCCACGGGAACGTGTCCACCCACGGGGTTACGGAGCATGGCTGTCTACAGTCCCTTGAGCTTGATGGTGATGGTGCCGCCCTCAGGCGCCCGGCCGCCCCCGGCGGGGGACTGGCTCGCGACGGTGTCCCCGAGGAAGGGGAAGGTCTTCTCCACCCGGACCTCGAAGCCCGCCTGCTCCAGGGTGCTCCGGGCCTCGTCCTCACCTCGGCCGGTGACCTCCGGGACCGCGATCATCCGCGGTCCCTGGGAGACCGTGAGGGTGATGGTCTCGCCCGCGGCGAGCCGGGTGCCCTCGGCGGCCGACTGGCGGGCGACCCGGCCCGCGGGCTCGGGGGAGTGGACCCGGGCGGTGGCTATCCCGACCCGGAACCCGGCGGTCTCCAGCTCGGCGGTGGCGTCCGCCACCGGCCGTCCGACCATCCCCGGGACCCGGACCGGGGCGCCCTTGCTGACCAGGATCGCGACGGCCGAGTCCGGTGCCCGCCCGGTGCCCGCCGGGGGGTCGGTGCTGATGACGGCGCCCTGGGGGACGGTGGCGCTGAAGGACTCGCTGATCACTCCGGGCGCCAGCCCGGCCCCCTCCAGCTTCCGCCGGGCGGTGGGCAGCGGCTCGCCCGTCACATCCGGTACGGGCACGACCTCGGGACCGCGCGAGACGACCAGCGTCACCGAGCCATTGCCCCGGACGCGTTCCCTGCCGGCGGGCTCGCTGGCGATCACCTCGCCCCGGGGCACCGTCTCACTGAACCTCAGCCGCACCTCGCGCACATCGAGGCCCGCCCGCTCCAGCGTCTGCCGGGCCCCCTGCTCGGTCTTGCCCAGGACCGCCGGGACCCGGGTGAACTGCCCCGAGTTGATGTACCAGACCCCGGCGCCACCGCCCACGAGCAGCGTGAACGCCAGCACCAGCACGGTCAGCACGCGCCGCGACGGCACCCACCGGGCCGGTCGCTCCAGCCGCACCACCGCGGTTGGCTCGTCCTCAGCCGCACGGTGCGGCAGGATCAGCCGGGTGTGGGCGACCCCGTCCCGCTCCCGTGGCAGCGGCCGGGCCAGCACATCCGTACGCTCCTCGGAACCGTCGCGGCGGCGGCCGGTCCCGGCGGTCGGCTCCGCCAGGGCCGCCGGGGGTACGAGATCGAGCTGTTCGTCGCTGAGCGCGGCCCGCGCGGAACGGGTGCGGGCCAGCAGCGCCACGGCGTCCTCGGGGCGCGGCCCCGGGTCCCGGGCGGTCGCGGCCGCCACCAGCGCGTCCAGCTCCGGGGCGAGCCCGGGCGCCAGCGCCGACGGCGGCGGCACATCCTCGTGGAGATGCCGGTAGAGCACCTGGGCCGGGGTCTCGCCCTGGTGCGGTTTGGCGCCGGTGAGCATCTCGTAGAGGACCACCCCACACGCGTACACATCCGAGCGGGTGTCGGAGGCGCCGTCCTCGATCTGCTCGGGGGCGAGATAGGAGATCGTGCCCAGCACGGCGCCGGAGCTGCCGGTGGCGGAGCCGACCGCGCGCACCAGACCGAAGTCGGCGACCTTGACCCGGCCGTCGTCCCCTATCAGGACGTTCTCCGGCTTGATGTCCCGGTGGACGAAACCGGCGCGGTGCGCCGCGCCGAGCGCCGCCAGCACCGGTTCCAGGATGTCGAGCGCGGCCCTCGGCTGGAGCGCGCCGCGCTCGCGCAGCACGTCACGCAGGGTGCAGCCCGCCACGTACTCCATCGCCAGATAGACGTACGCGCCCTCCGCGCCCTGGTCGAAGACACCCACCACATTGGGGTGCGCCAGCCGGGCCACGGACTTCGCCTCACGGATGAAGCGCTCCACGAACGCCACGTCGGCGGCGAGCGCCGGATGCATCACCTTGAGCGCCAGCTCGCGGTCGAGCCGGGTGTCGACGGCCCGGTAGACCGTGGCCATACCGCCGACGGCGATACGCGCGTCGACGCGGTAACGGCCGTCGAGCAGCCGCCCGACGAGAGGGTCCTGAAGGGTCGTGTCCACCCCCCGATTCTACGAGCCGCCACCGACACACCCGGCGCCACCAGCTGTGACGCACCGGACCCGGGGCGGGTGCGGTCGGGCGGGCCGGGCGGGCGGGGAACGGCCGCGGAAGGCGCTCAGGACGGAACGGGAAGGGGTTCAGGGCGGGCTCGGGACGGACCCCGGCCGGGGCCCAGGACGGACCCCGGCCGGGCTCGGGACCGGCCCGGACCGGGCCCAGGACGGACCCGGACCGGGCTGAGCACGGGCGCGGGACCGGCCCGGACCGGACTCAGAACGCGGGGCGCTCGGGGTCCAGCGCCGCGACCCCGGCCTCCGGTGACGACGCCAGCGCGAAGTGCCGCCGGGGGATCCGTCCCGCCCGGTGGGCCAGCCGTCCCGCGTCGACCGCGTGCCGCATCGCCTCGGCCATCAGCACCGGCTCCTGCGCCCGGGTCACCGCCGAAGCCAGCATCACGGCCGCGCAGCCCAGCTCCATGGCGAGTGCCGCGTCCGACGCCGTCCCCGCACCCGCGTCGAGCACCACCGGCACCCCGGCCCGCTCCACGATCAACTGGAAGTTGTGCGGGTTGCGGATGCCGAGACCGGAGCCGATGGGCGAGCCGAGGGGCATGATCGCCGCGCAGCCGACGTCCTCCAGCTTCCGCGCCAGCACGGGGTCGTCATTGGTGTACGGAAGGACCGTGAACCCGTCATCGACGAGGGTCTCCGCCGCGTCCAGCAGTTCGACGGGGTCGGGGAGCAGGGTGCGCTCATCGGCCACGACCTCCAGTTTGATCCAGTCCGTCCCGAGGGCCTCCCGGGCCAGCCGGGCGGTCAGCACGGCCTCGCCCGCCGTGAAGCAGCCCGCCGTGTTGGGCAGCACCCGGATGCCGAGCCGCTCCAGTACGGACAGCACCGAGCCCTGGACGGTGGGGTCGACCCGGCGCATCGCGACGGTGGTCAGTTCGGTGCCGCTGGCGACGAGGACACGTTCCATGACCTCCAGGCTGGGCGCGCCGCCGGTGCCCATGATCAGCCGGGAGTCGAAGGTGGTGTCACCGATGGTGAGACGGTCGTCGGACATCGGCTCAGCCTCCCTGGACGGCGGTGAGGACCTCGACCCGGTCGCCGTCGCCGAGGAGGGTGCCGGGCCACTCGCCCCGGGGGACGACCGTCTCGTTGACGGCGGCCGCGATACCGGTGGGCGGCTCGGCGGGGTCGCCCTCCGGCGCGGTGCCGGGCCCCCGCGTGACGTCGGCGATGAGATGGTCCAGCGTCGTACCACGGGCGAGTTCATGACGCGCGCCGTTGACGGAGATCACGACGGACACACTGGTCATACGGGCTGCTCCTGGGGAAAGTGCCGCTCGGTCGCATCCGTGTCGCCGGATGAGAAGCGGAGAGGGGAGAAGGGCAGGGCCTCGGACGGGAGTGCGCCGTCGGTCAGCGCGGTGGCCATCGCGTCGCCGGTGACGGGGGTGAGGAGCACCCCGTTGCGGTAGTGGCCGGTGGCCAGGTGGAGGCCGGGCAGCGCGGTGGGGCCCAGCAGGGGCGCGTTGTCGGGTGAGGCGGGGCGCAGCCCGGCGCGCGTCTCCGTCAGCGGGAGTTCGGTGATGCCGGGCACCAGCTCATGCGCGTCCCGCAGCAGTTCGTAGACACCGCCCGCCGTGACGGAGGTGTCCCAGCCCTGTTCCTCACTGGTCGCCCCGACGACCAGCTCGCCGTTCTCGCGCGGCACCAGATAGACATGCCCGCCGCGCACCACCGCGCGGATCGTCCGGGAGAGGAAGGGGGCGTACGGACGGGGAACGGCCAGCCGCAGCACCTGCCCCTTCACGGGGCGCACCGGGGGCACCACCGCGTCGGGCAGCCCCTCCAGGCGTCCGCTCAGGCTGCCGCCCGCGATGACCACCTGTCCGGCGGGGAGTTCGGTGCCGTCGGCGAGGCGGGCGCCGACCGCGCGGTCCCGGCTGACCAGCAGCCGCGCGGCCCAGTCGCGGCGGAAGGTCACCCCGGCCCGCGCGCAGGCGGTGACCAGCGCGGCCGCCAGCCGCCGCGGGTCCACCTGGTGGTCACCGTCGACCCGTAGCCCGCCCCGGACGCCCGGCGCGAGCATCGGCTCCAGACGGCGGCACTCCCGGCCGGTCAGCCAGGCCGACTCCAGGCCGCAGCGCTGCTGGAGGGCGTGGAGTTCCCGCAGATGGGCGCGGTCGTCGGCGTCGAGGGCGATGGCGAGGGTGCCACAGGTGCGGTAGTCGATCCGCCGCCCGCTCGCCTCCTCCAGTTCGGTGGTGAAGGCGGGGTAGCGGCGGGCGGATTCCAGGGTGAGGGAGAGCAGGGTCTCCTCGCCGTAGTGGAGTTCGGTGACGGCGGCGAGCATGCCCGCCGCGACCTGGGCGGCGCCACCGCCCGGCTCCGAGTCGGCGAGGGTCACCGCGAGCCCCTTCTGGGCGGCGCGCCACGCGGTGACCAGTCCGATGATCCCGCCGCCGATCACCAGGACGTCGGTGGCGCGGGGGGTCCGGGCCCGCCGGCGGAGGGGTGCTCGCGCCGGGTCCTCACGGGGCGGGTCCTCGCGCGCCTGTTCCTCGCGGGGCGGGTCGGCGTCTCGTGCCGGGGGTGCCTGAGGAGTGCCGGTGTCGCTGGCGGTGTTGACAGGGTGCATGGGCGATCAGCTCCTCCCTTCGCCGGTATGACCCGGATCAGGTTCGTACGGTCGGAGGCCGGCCAGCCTCCCTCTCAGCCCGGTCCGTCCGGGCTCCCGCGAGTGCTCTACGGTGGCCACCCTAACCTCCGCCGCCGGGCCGCCGTAAGGCGCGGTGGCGCCGCCGTGACCTCCGTACCCACGAGCCAAGGAGCAGCGCTGTGGCTGGATCCCGCCGATCACTCCGATCCCTTGACGGGCTTGTCCTCGCGCCGGTCGCCGACCAGGCGCCCGGCCAGGTCGGTACCGGCACCCGCTTCACCTACCACGAGGAGGCGGACCGGATCTGGGCCGAGTACGCCGGTGGTGACGTGGTCCGCGGTCATCTGGTGGGCACCCGGGACGGGGACCGGATCGACTTCCGCTATGTGCAGTTGCGGACGGACGGCACCACCGCCTCCGGCCACTGTGTCTCCACCGTGGTGGAGCTGCCCGACGGCCGGGTGCGACTGGAGGAGAGCTGGGAGTGGGAGTCCCAGGAGGGCAGCGGGACGAGCGTGGTGGAGGAGCTGCCGCGCACGGGGTGACCGGCGAGGCGTGCCCGTCCTGCGGGGCGGCTTGCCCCGTTTCACCCGTGTGCGGGCCGTACGCGCGCGGCCCGGGGCCGTCGGGCCGGTGGGCCCGGGAGCCCAGGACACTGGGGATTCGACCGGGCTGTCCCACCCTCCATCGTCTGATGATGCGTCAGATGCGTAAGGTGGTCATGTGAGCGATCAGCCAGATGAGCAGCGGACACGGCGCGTGGTCGTCGTCGGAGCGGGCATGGCGGGCGTGCAGACCGCCGTCGCCCTGAGGGAACAGGGGTTCACCGGCCCCCTCACCCTGATCGGGGCCGAGCCCCACCAGCCCTATGACCGGCCACCCCTGTCCAAGGCCGTCCTGCTCGGCTCGGCCGAGGGCTCGGCCTTCGAGATCGACTTCGAGGAGCTGGGGATCGAGCTGCGGCTCGGCCGCGAGGTCACCGGGGTACGCGCCGCGGAGCACGAACTGGACACCGAGGCCGGGCCGGTCCCGTACGACGTCCTCGTCATCGCCACGGGCGCGCGGCCGCTCACCCTGCCCGGCAGCGAGACCGTGCCCGGGGTCCATCTGCTGCGCACCCTCGACGACGCCGAGCGGCTGCGGCCGGTCCTCGCCGCGAAGCACGACATCGTGGTCGTGGGCGCGGGCTGGATCGGTGCCGAGTTCGCGACGGCCGCGCGGGCCGCCGGATGCGCGGTCACCGTGGTGGAGGCCGCCGACCGGCCGCTCCCCGGCGCGCTGCCCGCCGAGATCACCGCGCCGATGGCCGACTGGTACGCGGAGTACGGGGTGGACCTGCTCACCGGGGCCCGGGTCGCCACCGTCGAACCCGGGACGGTCGTCCTCGACGACGGACGGAGGCTGGCCGCCCAGGCCGTGGTCGTCGGTGTCGGCGCCCGCCCCGCCACCGGTTGGCTCACCGGCTCCGGCGTCGAGACCGGGCCCGACGGCGCGATCACCGCCGACGCCCAGCTGCGCACCTCACAGCCCGATGTGTACGCGGTGGGGGACTGCGCCTCCTTCCCCTCCGCCCGCTATGGCCGCAGGCTCCTGGTCCACCACTGGGACAACGCCCTCCAGGGGCCCCGGACGGTCGCCGCCAACGTGCTGGCCGCCGCGTCCGGCGAGCCGCTCCAGAGCTATGACCCGGTGCCGTACTTCTGGTCCGAGCAGTTCGGCCGCTTCGTGCAGTACGCCGGTGACCACGCGGACGCCGACACCACCGTGTGGCGGGGGGCCCCGGACGGCGAGGGCTGGTCGGTGCTCTGGCTGCGCGAGGGCGCCCTGGTGGCCGTGCTCGCGGTGGGTCGTCCCCGTGACCTGGCCCAGGGCCGCAAGCTGATGCTGGCGGGGGCGAGGCTGGATCCCGAGCGTGCCGCGGACGCCGCCCTCCCCCTGAAGGCGGCCTCGGCCTGAGCCGGACCGGAATCCGTTTCACCCGCGCTGACCAGCGATGTCACCCGAAGGCACGCCGCCGCGACGGGCGTGTCCCCCGGCCCCCCGCTACCGACTGTCAGTCCCAGATGGCAGGCTTGTCCCGTGACCGAGATTGACGCAAAGATCGACGCCCTCGTCCCCGCCTGGCTCACTCTCCCCGATATCGCGGAGATGCTCGATGTCGAGGTGACGCGTGTGCGGCAGCTGGTGAAGGAAGGCCAGCTGATCGCCGTACGCCGGGGAGAGAACCGGGTGCTTCAGGTGCCCGCCGCCTTCATCAGCGACTCCAAGGTGGTCAAGGGTCTCTCCGGCACCCTGACGCTGCTGAGGGACGACGGCTTCAGCGACGAGGAGATGCTGGAGTGGCTCTTCACCGCTGATGAGTCCCTGCCGGGTACCCCCGCGCAGGCGCTCAGTGAGAATCGCGGGACGGAAGTGAAGCGCCGGGCGCAGGCCCTCGCGGTCTGACGAGGCGGTTCTTCTCCCCAGGCTCCACCCGGGGGTGCCCCCAGCCTTGATGGGGGCACCCCCGAGGGGGAGCCGGGGGGACGGTGCCCCAGGATGGGCGTGCTCGATCACTCGTTCCTCGTGATCTCCGCGCGACTCAGCTGAGACTCCGCCGGGCCCGCGCCCGGAGGTGCCCTCGGCGCGCCCCTTGGGGCCGGAACCGCGGTGGCGACCCGATCACGCGGAGACCGGACCGATTCACGCGGTGCGCGGACGCCCGCGTACCGCTCACCACCCTGGGGGGATCTCATCATGTCCACGACCCGTGCCCGGCTGGCCGACGCGCGTCTCTACCTCTGCACGGACGCCCGCCGGGACCGGGGCGACCTCGCCGCGTTCCTGGACGCGGTCCTCTCCAGCGGGGTCGACATCGTCCAGCTGCGGGAGAAGGGGATGGAGGCCGCCGAGGAGCTGGAGCACCTCCAGGTCTTCGCCGACGCCTGCCGACGCCACGGCGCGCTGCTCGCCGTCAACGACCGCGCGGATGTCGCCCACGCCATCGGCTCCGACGTCCTCCATCTCGGCCAGGGCGATCTGCCGGTCCCCGCCGCCCGTGCCATCCTCGGTGACGAGGTCCTGATCGGCCGCTCCACGCATGCCGAGGCCGAGGCGGCGAGCGCCGCCGTCACCCCGGGCGTGGACTACTTCTGCACCGGTCCCTGCTGGCCCACCCCGACCAAGCCCGGACGCCACGCCCCCGGACTCGACCTCGTGCGCTTCACGGCCTCCCTGGGTACCGACCGCCCCTGGTTCGCCATCGGCGGCATCGACGCGGGCAACCTCGACCAGGTGCTCGACGCGGGCGCCCGCCGGATCGTCGTGGTCCGCGCGATCACCGAGGCGGACGATCCGGCGGCGGCGACCGCCGACCTCGCCCAGCGCCTGAAGGAACGCGGAGAGTGATCGCCGCAGGTCCGAATCCGGCCAGCGCCGGTCGACATCACGCCGTTCGCGAACATCCGGTGTCCGAAGAGTGGACTCCGGTTGGGCGCCCCCCTACCCCTGGATAACCTGCGACTATGGCCCTCGGAACAGCTTCGACCCGAACAGATCGCGCGCGTACGGTGCGTGAATTGCTCGCTACCGGCAGGACGACCTACTCCTTCGAATTCTGGGCGCCCAAGACCGAAAAGGGCGAGCGGAATCTCTGGAACGCGCTCCGCAGGGTCGAAGCGGTCGCTCCCAGTTTTGTCTCGGTGACCTACGGTGCCGGTGGCTCCACCCGGGCCGGCACGGTCCGGGCGACCGAGCAGATCGCCTCCGACACCACCCTCACCCCGGTCGCCCACCTCACCGCGGTGAACCATTCCATCGCCGAACTCCGCAATATGATCGGTCAGTACGCCGACGCCGGGATCCGCAATATCCTCGCCGTGCGCGGCGACCCGCCGGGCGACCCGATGGCCGAGTGGATCAGGCACCCCGAGGGTGTGGAGTACGCGGCCGAACTGGTGCGTCTCATCAAGGAGTCCGGCGACTTCTGTGTCGGTGTCGCCGCCTTCCCCGAGATGCATCCGCGCTCCACGGACTGGGACACCGACGTCCGCCACTTCGTCGCCAAGTGCCGGGCGGGCGCCGACTACGCCATCACCCAGATGTTCTTCCAGCCGCAGGACTATCTGCGCCTGCGGGACCGGGTGACGGCGGCGGGGTGCGACACCCCGATCATCCCCGAGATCATGCCCATCACCAGCGTCCGGCAGCTCGAACGCTTCGCTCAGCTCAGCAATGCGGCCGTGCCCGTCGAACTGAAAGAGCGGATCCTCTCGGTCAAGGAGGACGCCACCGCTGTACGCTCCTTGGGAATCGAGTTCGCGACGGAGTTCTGCGCCGAACTGCTCTCCGAGGGTGTCCCCGGACTGCACTTCATCACGCTGAACAACTCCACCGCGACACTGGAGATCTACGAGAATCTCGGACTGCACCAGCAGTCGTGACCGGCCGTAACCGTCCTCAGCCGAGGCGGCGGCCGAGGAGGAGGGGCGGGCATGGGCTGGACGGTCCTCTACGTCGCGTTCGGCATCGTCGCGCTGTGGCTGCTCGGTGAGGTGCTGTTGCAGTACAAGGCGCGGTTGCGCTGGAGACTGCTGGCCTTCGGCGGGTTCCTGGGGGTGGTCCTCGGTGTGCTGATCCCGTCCGTGGTGGTGATCGGCGTCGGCGCCATCGCCTTCGCGGTCGGGCAGACGTATGTGACGCTCTCCTTCCGGAGCGGCTTCGCCACCGGCTGGTCGCTCAAGGGCGGTTCCGGACCCGGCACCAGCCGCCGCCGCAAGGGCGGGGGCCGCGACACCGACCGCGAGCCCGCGCTGGAGGTCTCCGCCGTGGAGGAGACCATGGTGGCCGGAGTCCCGCCGCTCGCCGCGCCCGGCGCCGTGGACGACGCCCTCACGGCGGTCTACGAGCCGCAGCCGCTGCCCGACGACACCGCCGGGTACGGCGTCTACAGCGACGCGGCCTATGACGCGCTCCAGGGCGACGGCCAGCACGGCGCCGGTCAGCACGGCGCCGGTCAGGACCACGGGCAGCCCCACGCCCAGCCGGCCGCCGCCGAAGCGGACCCCGCCTACGGCGCCTACGACCCCGGCTACTACGGCCAGGGCAACCCCCTCGGCGTTCCCGACGCGCCCGACCCCTACGGCTACGGCACCGGCCAGCAGCAGTTCGCGGCCTACTCCGACCCGTATGTGGGCGGCCAGCAGTACGGCTCGTACGAGAACTACGACAGCTTCGGCAACCAGCAGCCGTACACCCCCGACGCCTACGGCTACGGGGAGCAGGGGCTCAACGACACCCCGCCCGGAGGCGTCTGGGTGCCGCACCAGCGGGACACCGAGCAGCCCTCCGCCGAGGAGCAGCCGCCTTACGGCTATGACCCCGGCCGGGGCGACCAGCAGCAGCCCTACCGCTACTGATGCGCCTCCCGGCGGTCCGATGACCTCAGGGGCGCCGCCCGGAGCCCGGCGACGCACGGCCGCGGGCCGCGTCGGTTCCGGGCCGTGCCCGCCGGGGACCCCACCGGTTCCGGATCCCGTCCGGTCGGCTGTGCCGGTCCCGGATCCCCTGGGTCCCGGACCTCCTTGGTTCCGGGCCCTGTCCCGGCCGTATCGGTCCCGGATCGCCCGGCGATGCGAGGCCGACCGGCGTCGGTCAGCGTCGGCCGGCCGCACGGGGCCAGTGGCTGGTGACGGTCAGGTCCACTCGGCCGGCGCCCAGCCACCGGCCTGAGGGGCTCACTGGGAGCCGCGGAAGTCCGCCCCCTCCACGATCAGCCCCGCCACCAGCGCCCCTGACATGCCCGCGTGGGCCAGCCCGCCGCCTGGGTGGGCCAGCCCGCCGACCGCGTACAGACCCGGGATACGGGTGGTGTTGGACGGCAGCAGATGGCTGCCGCCCGCCCCGGCCAGCGCCGGGGCCGTCAGCGGGCCGCTCTCCAGCGGGGTGAGCGTCTCGCGCCAGAGCAGACGCTTCCGTATCGCCCCCGTGCCGCCCGAGGCCGTCCCGGTTCCTGTGCCGCCCGGGCCGCCGCCCGAGGCCGTCCCGTCGTCGGCGAAGGCGGCCTCCGCGCGCTCGACCAGGGTCGCGGCGCAGCGCTCCCGCAGCTCTGGATCGCTCCAGTCCAGCGGGCCACCGTGGCCCGGGACCGTGGCCGAGAGGGTGACGGCCTCAGAGGCTCCGTCCGGGCGGAGCCGGGCGTCATCGGGGCGCAGCACGGTCACCGTCGGCCACTCCGCGAGCCGCCCGCCGAAGACGGCCCCGGCCTCCGCCCCGTCGTGGGGGGCGTGCACGACCGTACGGTGCGCGGTCCGCGGGGGCCGGGCGCCGCGCAGCGCCATCAGCACCGTGAACCGGCCCGGCAGCGGCTCCCCGCCCGCACCCCGCCGGGGCCGCACCTGCCCATCGGGCCAGGGCTCGCCACTGATCAGCGGACCGACCGGCACCCCGGCCACCACATGGTCCGCCTCGACCACCGTGCCCCCCGCCAGCTCGATCCCCACCGCCCGGCCGTCCTTCTCGACGACCGAGACCACCTCCGAGCCGAAGGAGAACGCGACCCGTCGGGCCAGGCAGCGCTCGTAGACCGCGCGGGCCAGCTCCCGCAGCCCGCCGACGACATACCAGCTGCCGAAGGTCTGCTCCAGATACGGCAGCAGCGCCGCGCTGGCCGGAGCCCGGCGTGGATCCAGGCCGTACGCCAGGGCGTAGCTCTCCAGCAGCGCCGCCAGCCGGTCATCCACCAGCTCCCACGCGGCGACCTCGGCGAGCGTCGACGCCTGGCGGGTCCGCAGCAGCCGGCGCTGGCGCGGTGCCGGATAGGGGTCGCGCTCCAGCGTCCGCCAGTCCGGCCAGAGCGGCTCCTCCAGCAGCGGCCGCCGCGAGCGGTCCCACGCGTCCCGCGCCCGCCCCAGGAAGTCGCCCCAGCGCTCACCCGCTCCGGTGCCGAGCGCCGAGTCCAGCGCCGAGACGACGCCCGCGCGGGAGGCGTTCGGCAGGGAGACCGCTGTGCCGTCCGCGAAGACATGACGGCTGGAGGGGTCGACCTGGACCAGCTCCACGCACCGCTCCAGCGGCTCCTTGCCCGTCTTCAGGAACAGGTCGCGCCACACGGCGGGCAGATGGAGCAGTCCGGGCCCCGTGTCGAAGGCGAAGCCGTCCCGCTCGACGGAGCCGAGCGCGCCCCCGTATGTCGACGCGCGCTCGTACACCGTCACCCGGTGGCCCGCCACGGCCAGCCGGGCGGCAGCCGCCATCGCGCCCATCCCAGCGCCGATCACCGCAATCCGTGCCATGTCAGGGACTCTATCGACCGCCACTGACAGCCGCCCTCACGGCCACCCCGGCACCGGGGAGCCGGGCGGCTCAGCGGCGGTTCCGTCGCCCGTGGTCCGCGCGGGAGCCCCTCGGCGACCCCGCTGGCCCGTGCGGTGCGCCGGGGGAGGTACGGGTACACGGGCGCTGTCGCCCAGGGCGGGCTCGGGCGGGACTGGTGCCGGGTGCGGAGTGCTGAGTAGCCGTACCTAGAGGACGACTTGAGTAGCCGGGCGGATGGGTCCCGACCTGCGGTGACGGAAGAGTGGAGGTCACGGAGGGGGCACGGCGCCGCCACCGGCGACACGGGGCGCCGGATCGGCGCGGTTCCTCCGCCGGAACGGGGGATGGCGAGGACCCTGCGCGCAGGGACCCCGCCGTCACGGGGGGCCGGGAGACCGGTCGGCAACGGGGATGACGGAAGCCTCACGGGGGAACGCGAGGCCAACCGTGGTCCCTTCCGCGGACCGGGAGACCGGAGGACCAAGGGGGAGAAACGGGGACGGCGCCGACCGCGCCGACGGGGGAGACGGGGGAAGGACCGCCGAGGGGCCTCACGGGGGAGACGGAGGCCCATCGCGGGAAACGGGGGGAAACCAGAGGAAACG
>NZ_JBHVHF010000199.1:0-15474 GCF_042800315.1 Streptomyces sp. NPDC057638 | reverse complement strand
GCCCCGGACCCTGTGGTCCGGGGCCTTCCCGTCTCTCTTCCGGGCCGCGTACCGGCTCCTGCCCTGTATCGGCTCCACGGGCCGCGTACCGACTCCTGCCGTGCACCGGCTCCACGGCCGTACGGGCCCGTACGGAGGCGGGGTCAGCGGCAGGTGACGCGCGGCGCCGCCGCCCGGGGCGTCAGAGCAGTTCCCGGGGCCGGGTCCGCTTGTCGTCCACCTTCTGCTCGCGCACCAGCTCGCCCCAGACGATGTAGCGGTAGTCCGAGGTGAGGATGGGGGTACAGGTGGTCAGCGTGATGTAGCGGCCCGGGGCCTTCTTGCCGGACTCGCGCGGGACCGGGTCCAGGACCTCGACGTTGTACTTGGAGGTCTCCGGGAGACGCTTGTAGACCTTGTAGACGTACCAGGTGTCCCGCGTCTCGAAGACGATCGGGTCGCCGTCCTCTATTTTGTGGATGTTGTGGAACTTGGCCCCATGGCCGTCCCGGTGGGCCGCGAGGGAGAAGTTCCCCTTGGTGTCCCAGGGCAGCGCGGAGGGGACCGGCTTGGTGTAGTAGCCCGCGATCCCGTCGTTCAGCTCCTTGGGATCGGTGCCCTTCTTCACCAGGACCTCGCGGTCACTCATCGCGGGGACATGGAGGAAGCCGATGCCGTCCTTGGTGTCGAGCGCGCCGGGTCCCGTCTCGCGCTGGAGCCAGTTGTCACGTACCCGTTCACTCTGCCGGGCGGACTCGCGGTCCGCGACGACGTTGGTCCACCACAGCGAGTAGACGACGAAGAGCCCCAGCACCACACCCGCGGTGATCAGCAACTCGCCGAAGACACTGATGACGACGGCGAGCCCGCCCCGCCTACGTGCCACTGTTCCGCTCCCCTTGCCTGACGCCCCCGGCCGGGGCGCCGTGTCCTGGGGCGTTTCTGATGGATCCTGCTGCCTGATCCATCGGAAGCGCTCTCGTCGCCCTCAGCCGACGAGGGCGTCGGGCTTGCCCTTCGTCCGCGGCCGTTCCTCGACCATCTTGCCCCAGACGATCATTCGGTACGTACTCGTGAATTCCGGTGTACAGGTGGTGAGAGTGATGTACCGCCCCGGAGTGGCGAATCCGGATCCCGGCGGGACCGGGGAGATGACCGCGATGTTCGACGGTTCGGTCTGGGGCAGGATGCTCGCCATCTCGTAGGTGTAGTACGCCTCCTGGGTCTCCACCACGATCGGGTCGCCCGGCTGGAGGCGGTTGATATAGCGGAACGGTTCGCCGTGGGTGTTGCGGTGTCCGGCGACGGCGAAGTTCCCCCTGCGGTCGGAGGGCAGCGCGGTCTTCAGCCGACCCTCCGCGTAGTGCCCGGCCATCCCCCGGTCCAGCACCCGTTCCTTGTCGATGCCCGAGGCGACCGGCACCACCACGTCCAGCTTGGGGATATGGAGCAGCGCGAAGCCCTGGCCGGGGGTGAAGGGGTCCGGGCGGCGCCCGTCCGCCCAGGCCGCCTCGATCTTGCCGCGCTCCTGGTCGACCTCCTGGCCCGCGCGGATGTTGGTCCACCAGAGCTGGTACGTGACGAAGAGCAGCATCACCACGCCGAGGGTGATGAACAGCTCGCCCAGCGCCCGGCTGGCGACGACGGCGGGCGAGTCCTTGGCCGCCTTGGCGGCGCGCCGCGCCTCGACCCGGGTAAGGGGTCTCTCCGGGGCTCCGGGCGCCGCTGGGGCGCCTGGGGCGCGCGGGGGCCCCGAGGGCGCGGAGGAGGGCGCTCCAGGGCCCTGACGGGGGTGTGGGGGGCGCGGACGGCCACGTCCCCGCCCCTTGGCGGCTCTGCGGCGCTCGGCCCGGCCAGGGCCGGGCAGGGGCCCGGCAGCGGGAACACCGGGGGCGCCGGGGGCCGCTGGGACGCCCGGGGCGCCGAGGGGGGCCTCCGGGGGCAGCGGGCCCGGGGGCGCGAGCGGGGCCACGGGGGGCAGGAGCTGGGTCTCGGGCTCGGGCGGCCGCGGCCCGGCCGAGCGCCGGTGCCCGGAGCTCGGCGGCGCCATCTCCGCCGGCGGCTCGGGGCCGGGCTGGCGGGGGGCGAACCACGGGCTGCCGGGGAGCGGCGACGCGGCGTCCGGGCCGGGGGCGGGGCGACCGGGGAACGGGCCGTGGCCCTGGTGGTACTCCGGCCCGGGGCCTGGGCCGGAGGCCGGTCCGGGGCCCTGTGCGGGACCGGGTCCCTCGGGCTGGCCCTGGCCTTCTCCGGGACCTGGCAGCCGGTGGCCGTGGGCGGGTCCATGGCCGGAACCGCGGCCGGGACCGTGTCCCTGGCCCTGTCCGCGCCTCTGCCCCTGGCCGTGCTCCCGACGGTTCTCCCCGTGCGGCCCCGTGGTCACGCCAGGGCCTTGCCCACCACCGGAGCGAGCCCCTCCGAGCGCTCGATGGCCCCGGGGTCACCGCACTGGGCCAGCCAGTTGGCGAGCATCCGGTGCCCGTGCTCGGTCAGCACGGACTCGGGGTGGAACTGGACCCCCTCCACCGGGAGTTCGCGGTGGCGCACCCCCATGATGATCCCGTCCGCCGTGCGCGCGGTGACCTCCAGCACATCGGGCAGCTCGGCGGGCTCGGCGGCCAGCGAGTGGTAGCGGGTGGCGGTGAAGGGCGAGGGCAGTCCGGCGAAGACGCCCTTGCCCTCATGGGTGACGGGTGAGGTCTTGCCGTGCAGCAGCTCGGGGGCGCGGTCCACCACTCCTCCGTAGGCGACGGCCATGGACTGCATCCCGAGGCAGACGCCGAAGACGGGGATCCCGACGGCGGCGCAGTGGCGCACCATCTCCACACAGATCCCGGCCTGCTCGGGGGTGCCGGGGCCGGGCGAGAGCAGCACTCCGTCGAAGCCGTCCTCCGCGTGGGCCAGCTCCACCTCGTCGTTCCGTACGACCTCGCACTCGGCCCCGAGCTGGTACAGGTACTGGACCAGGTTGAAGACGAAGCTGTCGTAGTTGTCGACGACCAGTACGCGCGCGCTCACCGTGCGGACCCCTCTCCCATGGTGGCGGCCCCGTCGACCGTCACGTCATTGAACGGGAGCAGTGGTTCCGCCCAGGGGAAGACGTACTGGAACAGCGCGTAGACGACCGCGAGGACCAGGACGAGCGAGATCGCCGCCCGTACCCAGGTGTTCCCCGGCAGATGCCGCCAGATCCAGCCGTACATCGCCCTCCCTTTCCGTTCGGTACCGCTCCAGACTAAGGGGCGGCGGGGGTCGGCGGGTCAGCCTCGCAGAGCTCGTGGCTCCCCCTCCGTCACGGGCTGGGTGGCGCTCAGCCGCGCCCACACGATCAGCCGGTGGCTGCTGCCCCACTCGGGCTCACAGGTGGTCAGGGTGAGATAACGACCGGGTCGATCGAAGCCTGACTTCTTCGGTACGGAATCGATCACACCGATATCGCTGGGGACCGTTTTATAGGGCCTTCTGTCGACTCGGTAGGTGAACCAGGTGGTGCCATCGGTCAGCACCACGGCGTCACCGGGCCGCAGCCGGGGGACATCCTTGAACGGGTCGCCATAGGTGCGCCGGTGTCCGGCGACCGCGAAATTGCCGACGGCGCCGAGGGGGGCGGTGCCCGCGTAGTGGCCGAGGCCCCGCTGAAGGGTGGCGGTCCGGGTGCCCTGCAGGACCGGCCAGTCCCAGTTCCGTCCGAACCGGGGCACGTACATCACGGCGAAGGGGTCGCCGTCCCCGCGCCCCCCACGCGCGGCGGGGGCATCGGCGGCGGGGCGGCCGGACGGTGGCGGCGCCGGTTCCGGGGTGCGGGGAGCGGTGGAGGGGAGCGGGGCGCGTGCCCAGCGGTCCTGGAGTCGGTCGATCTCGCCGTCGGTGGCGTCCCGGGCCCGTACGCCGGTCCAATACAGGACGTAGACGACGAAGAGGACGATCACCGTGCCGGTGGTGAGACAGAGCTCACTGAAGGTCCTGACGGTCACCCAGAGCGCGCCGCGCCCCGGATTCCGGCGGGGGCCACGTCCAGCCGGACGCCTCGGGTGCCGCCGCGCCTTCCGCCTCGTGTGCCGATCTCGCACGAATCGACCCCCCGGGGTCCCGTGTCACTCCACCGGCTTCGCGTGCTGGAGATCCACTGTGCCCGAGTAGCCGGGAAGAGTCACCGCCTCGCGCTCGTCGACTTTCCAGCCGAGGCCGTACGCCTTCACATAGAGCTGGTAGTTGCGGAGCGCGGGCGCGGCGGCGAGGGCCTTCTCCAGCCGCCCCTGGTCGCCCACGGCCGTGATCTTGTACGGGGGCGAGTAGACCCGGCCCTGGAGGATCAGGGTGTTGCCCACACAGCGGACCGCGCTGGTGGAGATCAGCCGCTGGTCCATCACCTGGATGCCCCGGGCGCCGCCCTGCCACAGGGCGTTGACCACGGCCTGGAGGTCCTGCTGATGGATCACGAGGTCATTGGCCTGGGGCTCGGGGTAGCCCGGGGCGGCGGTGGCGTCGGGCGGGGCGTCGTCCAGGGTGACGGTCAGACCCCGGCCGCTGACCTTCTTGGTCCCGGCCGCCCGCTCCAGCTCGGCCAGCCGCTGGTCCTCGGCCCGGGTGGAGCCGTCGTCCCGGTCGGCGAGGGCGTGCACCTCGTCACGCAGGGCGGCCGTGTCCTCGTCCAGACCTCCGTTCTTGGTACTGCGCTCCTGGATCAGATCGGAGAGCTTCAGCAGGGAGTCATCGGTACGGAGGTTGGTGCCCCGGGCGGTGTTGAAGCTGGTCACGAAGATCAGCCCGGCGAGGGCGAAGATCCCGGCGGTGAGCAGCCGTCCGGTGCGGGGACGGACGGCGCGCAGCCGGGCGAGCGGGGTGGGGCGCGGCGCCGCCGCCTCGGGCGCGGGTATCTCGGGCGCCGCCTCGGGCGCGGGCTTCTGCGGAGCGGGGATGGGCGGAGGTACGGGCACGGGTACCTGGTGAGCGGGCGCCGGCGGAGGACTGGAGGCGGGCGGGGCGGCGGGTAGGGAACGGCCGCCTGAGGGCGGGGCGGACGGGGACGGGGTCCCATACGGGCCTGCCGGGTCTGCCGGGCTGCCAGGCGATGGCGCTCCCGGGGGGTGTGCGGCCCCCGACGCACCCACACCGGGTCCATGGCCCGGAGGTCCGGAGGGGTTCTGGGGCGGCCGTACCGGCCCTGGCCTGGAGTCTGCTGAATTACTCAACGTACCCTTATCTCCTACGGCGCCGCGGAACCACTACGCTAACGGACGCTCGGGGGAGGCAGTGGTCCCCGTCGCTCCCGACCCCAGGCGTCACCCACAGTCATCTGCGCGGTCACGCAGCGCATCGACAGGAGAGTCCCTCGTGCCGAAGTCACGTATCCGCAAGAAGGCCGATTTCACTCCGCCTCCCGCGACGAAGACGACCGCCATCAAGCTGACCAACCGCAGTTGGGTGGCGCCGGTGATGCTCGGTCTGTTTCTGATCGGGCTCGCCTGGATCGTCCTCTTCTATGTCACCGAGGGCAGCCTGCCGATCGAGGCCATCAGCAACTGGAACATCGTCGTGGGCTTCGGCTTCATCGCGGCGGGATTCGGCGTCTCCACGCAGTGGAAGTAGCGCGCGGCCACCATCGCGCGACACCGGCGAGGACCGGGGCCGCGGGGCGCTGAGGACGACTCCTCGCGCCCCGGGCCCGCCCTCGTCACCCGCCCGGCGCCGTCGTGGCCTGCCCGGCACCGCCAGTCGTTCCGGACCTCCGCGATCGAAGCCCTTCCGCTGAACCGGCGGCCTAAGTCCGCGGCCTAAGCCCGCGGCCGGAGTAAGCGGTCGGACGCCGCAGCCGAAGTCCGCAGCCGAAGTCCGCGGCGAGTTATCCACAACCTTGTCCACAGTGGGGAAAAGGTCAGACGATCTGTGGATAACCCTCCGGATGTTGACGCCGGTATGACCGCCTCGGCCATCCCGGTGACAGGGGACGTCCCTTGTCAGGGCTGGGAAGCGCGGCTCTGACGGCGGGAGTCACACAGCCTCCCCACAGTTCGCACAGGATCCACCACCCGCTGTGGACAACCATTCGGATATCCACCCCTCCGGTGGCCCGGAGCTGGTCAGCCTCCGTACCCGCTCGTACCGCTCGTACCGCTCCCCACCTCGCCGCACCCGGGGCGGGATCTCAGGTGAGGGCGGCGGTACGGATGAGATCCGCGACGAGCAACAGGACCAGGGCGGCACCACAGGTCGCGGCCTGTATCAGCACCCGGCGCTCGCGCGGCGCGTAGACCAGACCCGCCGTGACCAGCGCGCCGATGACCAGACCGCCGATGTGCCCCTCCCAGGAGATGTCCGGGCGGGTGAAGGTGAGCAGCAGGCTCACCGCGAGGATCACCGCGACGGGCCGCATATCGAGGTTCATCCGGCGGGCCAGCACCACCAGCGCGCCCATCAGACCGAAGATCGCGCCGGAGGCGCCGAGCGAGGGCTGGTTCGGCGCGGCCAGCAGATAGGCGAGGGTGCTGCCGCCGAGCCCGGAGAGCAGATAGACCGCGAGGAAGCGGCTCCGGCCCAGCACCGGCTCCACCATCCGGCCGAGGAACCAGAGCGAGAGCAGATTGAAGAGGATGTGCGGCACTTCCTGGTGCAGGAAGACCGCCGTCATCAGCCGGTACCACTCGCCGTCGGCGACGCCGACGACTTCGCCGAGGCGGGGGTTGTAGGCGTACCCGATCAGCTCGGTCGCCGCGACGAAGCGCTCGCCGAGGACGAGCACCAGCACGAACACCGCCGCGTTGAGCCCGATGAGGACCTTGGTGACCAGCGACTCATCGCCGCGGAGGGACCCTCCGGCGATGGTGCGCGGACGGTTGGCGTCCGGCGCGTGACCGGTGCCGGAGCCGGTGCGCACACACTCCGGGCACTGGAACCCGACCGAGGCGTTGATCATGCACTCGGTGCAGATCGGGCGCTCACAGCGGGTGCACCGGATACCGGTCTCCCGTCCGGCGTGCCGGTAGCAGCTGGGCAGGCTCCGCGCGTCCTGCGGCCCTCTCGGCTCCTGCGGGCTGCCTGGCGCCTGCCCGGCCTCGTTCATGGGTTCCTCGATCCTTCCGGCCTTCCGATACAACAACCGCCCCGTCCATCCCTACGGATGAACGGGGCGCATTTGTTCCCCTGCGGCGGTCCATACCCCCGCACGGGTGAGATCAGCCCTCGCGGGTCTCCACGACGACGGACTCGATGACCACGTCGTTCACCGGACGGTCGGTGCGCGGGTTGGTCTGGAGGGTGGCGATGGCGTCCACGACCTTCTTGCTGGCGTCGTTGGTGACCTCGCCGAAGATGGTGTGCTTGCCGGTCAGCCAGGTGGTCGGGGAGACCGTGATGAAGAACTGCGAGCCGTTGGTGCCCGGGCCCGCGTTGGCCATGGCGAGCAGGTAGGGCTTGTTGAAGGAGAGCTCCGGGTGGAACTCGTCCTTGAACTTGTAGCCCGGACCGCCGGTGCCGTTGCCCAGCGGGTCACCGCCCTGGATCATGAAGCCGCTGATCACGCGGTGGAAGACCGTGCCGTCGTACAGACGGTCCGTGCTGCGCTGCCCGGTCGACGGGTTGACCCACTCGCGCTCGCCCTGGGCCAGCTCGACGAAGTTCTTGACCGTCTGGGGTGCGTGGTTCGGCAGCAACTGGATCTCGATGTCGCCGTGGTTGGTCTTCAGGGTGGCGTAAAGCTGCTCGGCCACGATCCTGCCTTCCGTGAGACTTCTCTGGACTTCCTCTGAACGCCCCCGATCCTCGCATGGAAGCGGCGCGCACGAGGAAAGGCCTCCACGGAGAGGCACAGGGGAGACGCGTATGGCGGGGGTGGGTGACCAGGCGGCGGGCAGGGGACGGCGGACGGTGCGCTCAGGCACGGACGTGTCCGCCGGCGGTCAGGTCAGGGGCGCGCGGACGCGTCCTTCACCACGGAACGCTGTCGTCGAAGGCGCCGCCGAGGCATCGCTCGTCGCGGAACGGGCACGCGGCAGCCGAGGGCGTCAGACGGCGGGGAGGAGCACGGGATGACCCGGATGCCCGCCCCGCATGCCGAGGCCAGAGCCAGCAGGCATGATTTGCCAGCAGACGGACAGGCGAAATGTACCGACCTGGGGCGTGCCCCAGTACGAGAACGCCACCGAGGAGGAGGATCCCCGTGACCCGCATGGAGAGCGTGCGCGCCGCGACCGATTCGGCGAAGGAGAGCGTGCTGCACGCCGCGGAAGTGGTGGCGCCATACGCCGGTACGGCCCGGGACCAGGCCACCCACTACGCACAGGAGGCGCGGGTGCGGCTGGCGCCGGTGGTGTCCAAGGCGGCCGAGCGGGCCCGCGCTCAGGCGCGCGTCCAGTACGGCGCGCATATCGCGCCGCATGTGCCGCCCCAGGTGGACGACGCCGCACACCGGGCCGCGGTACAGGCCCGTAAAGCCGCACGTCAGGCTGCGGAGTACACCAAGCCGCGCGTCGAGCACGCGGTGGCCGTGGCGCAACCCGTGAAGGATGAGGCCATGGCTCGCTCCGTCGCCGCGCTGGCCGCGCTACGCGGTCAGGTGACGCCGGACGAGATCAGGAAGCTGGTACGCAAGCACGAGCGGCGCTCGTCGGCCGCACGTTTCGGGAAGGGTCTCCTGGTCGCGGGGGTCGTGGCCGTAGGGGCCTTCGCGGTCTGGAAGTGGTGGGACAAGCAGGCCAACCCCGACTGGCTGGTCGAGCCGCCCGCCGCTACGGAGATCACCGAGCCCCAGCCGATCTCCTCGGTCGACGGCAGCCCGGAGGCGCTGGACCCGGAGGTTCGGGCGAAGCAGCACCAAGCGGATCAAGCGGACCAGGCGGATTCCGGTCCGGACTCCGGGAAGCGGGACGAAGGGCGCTGATCCCGTCCGAGTGCGCCGGGAGGGCCAGGGTGCTCCCGGCGCCTCATGCCGCTCGCGCGGGTACGGGACACGACGGCATCACGGGGTGGTGGGCCGGCAGCGCCTCCCTGGCGGCCGGACGGATCGCTTCCGCCATCCGCGCGGGCGTGGTTCCCGGCTCTCCGGACCTGCCGAGCGCATGTGGCGCCGGATGGACGGGCGCGATGGCCGTGACTCGCTGCCCCTGGGCGACGACACACCTCGGGACGGCCGCGCGCCTCGGCAGGACGACGCGTCGTGGGCCCGTGGTGTGCCGTGGTCCGTACCGCGCGGCGTCACCCGGTCTGTAGCCAGCGGAGGAAGCAGCAGACGAACGGGAGGCGGCACGGGAAACGGAACGGGAAGCGGAACCGTGTGGAGGGCGTGAGGACCGGGCCGTGCCCCGGGCGCCCATGCCGGTGCCGGTGCCGGTGCCGGTGCCGGTCAGGGAACGCGCGGTACCGGGTCGCGTGACGGACGCGCCACAGTGGGCGCTCGTTCCGGTCCGCACGGAGGGAGCCGCGGAGCGCCCCGCCGCCCGGACGCCCGCCGACCGGACGCCGGAGCGTGCCGTCGTCCGGGCCGGGCCACGGGCCGATCCCCGGGACGGACCGCGCCCCCGCGCCGTGCGGGCGCCGCGTCCCACGAGGCGTCTGCGTGGTGTGCGGCCCGGGTGATGGGCGCCGCCGGGGTGGGGGTCCGCGTCGGCGGAGTCCTGGGCGTGCTCGCCGGAGTCGGCGCCGTCGTCCGTCGGCACGGTGAAGGTGCCGAGGTCGAGCGCGGGCAGCTTGCGTACGGCCGGTGAGGTGCCGTGGGCCTCCGCGCCGATGCGCTGCTTGATGGTGGGCGGCAGGGACCGTACGCGCGGTACATGGCTCCAGCGCGGCCCCTGGGCGGGCACCACCGCCCGTACGGTCACCCTCCGTTCTCCCTGGCGGGGCAGGCTGGAGCGCTCCGCCGGCTCCGCCGGGGCGCCGGTGCGTTCGTCCGCCCTCCGTTCGGGAGTCGGGGGCGCCGTGGCGGCATCAGCCGGGGCACCAGCCGCGGAAGCGACCAGAACCGGAACCTCAACCGGAACCAGTGCGGCTGACGTGGTGGCCCGCCGGAGGGCCGAGGCGGCGCGGGCCAGCCCCAGCAGGGAGAGAAGGGGGACGAGAACCGAGACAAGACCGCTGACGAGCACGGCCCACAGGCGTCGCGCCTGGGAGACCTGGATGGCAGCCATGACCCCTCACTTTCGGGTTGGGCGATCTACATACCTTTCTCATGATGTGTATGGATCTCGACTTGCGAAGGACCGACGCAGCCGCTAGCCAGTTCTTCCGATGAACACCACCCGGTTGGACCATCAGAAGATGCGGGATCGGCGCCAGGAGGCATTCCGGGCACCGGGAGAGACGGGTAAGGGCCGGGACGGAGTCTCCTCCGGCCCGGCCCTCATGGGTCATGTACGCGCGCTCACCGCGCTCGCCTCGGTGATCAGGGCTTTCGCCACCACTTCGCCGAGGTGTCGCGGAGGGTGTTGGTGCCGCAGTGGACCTCACCACCCGCGACGTGGTGGCTGTACCAGTCGTCGATGTACGTGGTCCGGAAGCCCGCCTTGGCGTACGCGGCGCTCACCGCGGTGCCGAAGATGTCCTTGCCGCCGATGACCGGACCCCACTGTTTGGCCGACAGGTACTGCTTGTCATCGAGAACCACACCGTTGACGGCGCCGGGGATATAGGCGCCGGTGGTCACCCCGGCGGCCGTCCGGGCCCGTGCCGTGGCGCCCGCCCCGGTCAGACCCGGCACCCCGGCCAGCTCGGAACTGAGCTGACGCAGCGTGACCGGCCCGCCCTGAGCGCCCGGGCGCCCCAGGTCATGGCGGGTGAAGAGGGTGGGCACCCGCACCACCTCGGCGTCGGTGACACCGGTCGCCTTCTTGAGGATCCGCAGATTGGCCTCGATGCGCTCGGCGGCCATCTCGTTGTCGGCGACGAACTTCTTGTCGGCGAGCTTCTGGGCGATGGTGTCGTCCGGTACCGGGTGGCGCGGGTCGGACGGGGCCGAGAAGACCTTCGTCCCGCCGTGGCCCCCGGCCTGGGCGGTGCGCAGCAGCTCCAGGCCGGCCCGCGGATCGGCCAGCCCGATCCGCCAGCCCCGGGGCGTCTTCGCGGGCAGGAACTGGACGAACTCATCGACATGGCCCACGGTCAGCCAGCCGGTGTCGAGCAGCAGCGGCTTCTGCGCCCCCTGCGAGGCCAGGAAGGTGGTCATCGAGGGGGCTGGCTTCAGCTTCTCCCCGGGCCAGTGGCCCATGATGATCCGCCCGGCCGGGTACTGCTCGCCCCGGTGGCTGTAGGGCGGGATCGTCTCCAGATTGCCCATGGAGTTCAGCGACCACTCGGGCTTGTGGAAAGTCGGCCCGGCGAACTGGGACACCACACCGACGTCCTTGCCGCGGAGCTGGGTGTACAGCGTGCGCCCGTCGACCCGGTCCGGCTGCGCGGAGCGGATCAGCACCCGCATGGCGTGGGTCTTGCCGCCCGGCCCGGTCATGCTGACATAGCCCGGCTCCACGAAGTCCTGGGTCCAGCCGTCCCAGGTGGTCTTCACGGTGGTGACCGGCTGCCCCAGCGGTTTCACGGTGCGCTTGAGGTTCTTGACGAAGGCGTTCTGCGCGGGCCGGTAGTACGGCATCTCGGGGAAGTCGACGGTGGTCTTGGCGACCAGCATCCGCTGGGTCCGCTGGTTGTGGTGGTGGGTGAGGACCGGCGCGGTCCTCAGGACGACCTCGTCCGTCGTCTGCTTTCCGCCCTTGGTCACGGTCAGCCGTACCCGTACGGTCCCGTCCCAGACGGCGGCGTCCCGGATGACGTCCGTGGCCTCGGCCCCGATCTCCACCCCGTTCCGCAGCTCCTGGGTGGTGAGCCGGGACGAGGGCGTCAGATGCTGCCAGCGCCCATCCCTCTGGAGGAAGAGCCGGGCCCGCTCGGGGCCCCGGCCGCCGTCCCGGACGACCTCCACGGAGCCGGTCGTCCCACGGGCGTACTCCGGGTTCGGCACGGTCTTCAGCCGGGCCAGATCGGCGGCGTCCGCCGCCCCGTTGACCACGGTGTCGGCGGCGTCGTGGCAGCGGGCGAGGGCGCCGTCGCCCAGCGCGCCGCCCGAGGGGGTCGTGGTGGGGCAACGCTCGCTGTCGTCATCCACGTTGGGCAGGACGACCGCGCCGCGCAGCGCGGTCCAGGTGCCCTCTCCCGCCGTATCGGTACGCCCGTCGACATCGACCCGGCCATCACGGTTCACATCGGCGCGCAGATCGGCGACCGGTACGGTCTCGGGCCCGGCGACGGCGGTGTGGACACCGACGGTCCCCACCAGCATCCCGGCCACCCCGGTGGCGACGGCCGCGCCTCTCCACCTCTGGATTCCCATGGTTGTTCCCATCTCCTGATCGGCCCCCCGGCGTCTGCTGGGAAAGATCGCGGAGAGGTGGGCAGGGTTGAGAACATCGCTCCAGAGTGGCCAAAAGGATGCCATCTGTCTGATTTACGGCATCAGCGGTCCGGCGAGGCCGTGTTCACGGCGCGTTCGCCCACCGCTCCACGGCCGCCATGACCGGCCCGGCGAAGCGCCGGTCCCGTGCGCGCTCCCGGTCGAACCCGATGCGATCCACTGGCTACTGACGGATTTGACTAACCGTTGACGGCCTATACCTTCACCTGTAAGTTCCAACTTACATACCTTCCTCGACCGAAGGACGAGCCGTGACGAGTGAGGAGCTGCTGGCCGTACTCACCGCGGTGGGCCACGCACAGCGCCTCCGCGTCGTCGCCGAACTGTCCGGCGGACGGATGTACGTCAGTGAGATGGCCCGACGGCTGACGATGTCCCGGCCGCTGCTGTATCTGCATCTGGAGCGGCTGGAGAAGGCGGGGATCGTCGTCGGCAGCCTGGAGCTGTCCGACGACGGCATGGCACTGAAGTACTTCGAGCTGGCCGACTTCGATCTGCACGTGACCGTCGACACGATCCTGGCGGCCTTCGCGGCGGACGCCGAAAGCCCTGCGACCTGAAGAGGAATCCCCCATGACGGGCGGCACCATCACCATCGCCATCGTGCTGATCATCGTCGGCGGCGTCACCGCGAGTGTGGTCGCGTACTTCAGGCTCCAGCGGCACCGGGCGGACGCGGTGGCCATGGCCTCGTACCGCAAGCTCGCCGAGGAGGCGACCGTCGAGCAGCTGAAGCTGCGCGCCGAGCTGACCCGGCTCGACGACCGGCTGCGGGACATCGAGGATCTGCTGCGGAGCGTGGAGTGAACGACATGACACAGCCCCTGCCACCGACGCCCCCCAGTCGGCCGCGCTGCACACCACGACGGACACCACGACCGGCGACCCAGTCATCGCCACGGCCCGCCAGGGAGCCTTGGGTGGAGCGGCCGATGGAGCCGTCGGTGAACCCGCCCGCGAACCCGCCCACGAACCCGCCCACGGAGCCGAACCGCCCGGCAGCCGCCTCCCCGCAGACCACACGCCCGGCCGACCCGGACACCCTCACCGGATCCCGGCGCCCGACCGGACCGGCTGGGGCGCACACCCCCACGACCGGCCAGATGCGGCAGTTGCTGGCCCGGTTACGTTCCCGGGAGGCCCGTCACCTCCCCCGCCATCACTCACCACTGCGCACTCCGCTCTCCGCCGCCCCCTGGCGCGCCACCGCCTATCTGCTGGCCCATCTCCTGCTCAGCGGACCCCTGTTCGCGATCTCGCTCACCGCGCTCGTCGCCGCCGCCGTCTTCGCCCAGCTCACCGTGACCCTCGCGCTGACCGTCGGCTGCGCCTGGCTCGTCCGCTGCTGTGCCCAGGTCGAACGGGGCCGGGCCGTGCTCATCGACGCCCCCATCCCGTACGCGTACCAGCCGGTCGCCGAACCCGGTCTCGCGGGAGCGGTGAAGGCGCGTTTCACGGATCCCGCGTTCTACCGGGACTGCGCCCATCTGGTGCTGCTCTTCCCGTTTCTGCTGCTGTTCGACGCGGTCGTCCTCGGCGTCTGGCTGCTGCTGCTGGCAGGCGCGCTCCTGCCCGCCTGGTTCTGGCTGGCCCCCTCCACCCGCGTCGACGACACCCTCGTGCACGGGCGGCTTCTGGGCCGTTCCGACGGCCAGGGCCCCGGGGTCTCGATCGACAGCTGGCCCACCGCGATCAGCGCGTCCCTCTGCTGCGTGGTGCTGGCCCTGGCCTTCTCGCATCTCGTCGTGGGCGCCGCCCGGCTGCAACTGGCCCTGGCCCACCGGCTTCTTGGGCCCCCCTCGGATCCGCTGGCCTCCGCCAAACGGGTGCTCGCCGAACCCGGCCCGCTCACCCTCGCCGTACCTCCCCTCCACCAAGGAACGGACTCATGACCAGGACACACCCGGCCCCAGATCACGACGTGGTCCGGCTGGACTCCGTACGGAAGATCTACGGCGGCTCGAAGAAGCACCAGGTGGCCGCCCTCGACAGCGTCAGCATCGGCTTCGGCCGGGGCAGCTTCACCGCCGTGATGGGCCCCTCCGGATCCGGTAAGAGCACCTTTCTGCACTGCGCCGCCGGGCTGGACCGGCCGACCTCCGGCACTGTGCTGCTCGACGGGGTGGACCTCACCCCGCTCAAGGAACGCGAGCTCACCAAGCTGCGCCGTGAACGCGTCGGCTTCATCTTCCAGGCGTTCAATCTGCTGCCCGCCCTGAACGTGGTGGACAACATCACCCTGCCGCTGAAGCTGGCCGGACGCCGCCCCGGCAAGGCACTCGTCAACGAGGTCATCGAACGCGTCGGCCTCGCCGACCGCCGCGGGAACCGCCCCGGGGAGCTCTCCGGAGGTCAGCAGCAGCGTGTCGCCATCGCCCGCGCCCTGGTCACCCGGCCCGCCGTGGTCTTCGGTGACGAGCCGACCGGCGCCCTGGACACCTACACCGCCCGCGAAGTGCTGTTACTGCTGCGCGAGGCTGTCGAGTGGTCCGGGCAGACGATCGTGATGGTCACGCATGACCCGATCGCCGCCGCCCACGCCGACCGCGTGCTCTTCCTCGCCGACGGCAAGCTGGTCAGCGCCCTGGAGCACCCCACCGCCGACGAGGTCGCCGAGCGTATGACGCACCTGGGGGCCTGGGGCCACGAGTCCACCACGAGCCGCGCCGGGCGAGGAGCGCACCGGTGACCGCGATCTCACTGCGCACCCTGCGCCACCACAAGAACGGCTTCATCGCCTCGTTCATCGCCCTCTTCCTGGGCTCCGCCATCGTCATCGGCTGCGCCGGGCTCTTCGAGACCGGGCTGCGCACAGCGGCGCCCCCCGAGCGGCTCTCCGGCGCCCCCATCGTCCTCACGGGGGACCAGCACTACCCCGGAACCCGCCGGGACATGTTCCCCGAGCGGATCCGGCTGGACGATGCCCTGCGCGAGCGCGTGGCGGCCGTGCCCGGGGTGGAGGCCGCCGTACCCGATATCTCGTTCTCCGGCGCCATCGCCGTGAACGGCCCCGGCGGGTCCGCGGGCGCCGACCGCGCGGCGGCCGAGGTCACCGGCCACGGCTGGTCCTCCGTCCGTCTCTCCGGCCACCGGATCCTGGCGGG
>NZ_JBHVHF010000198.1:0-15493 GCF_042800315.1 Streptomyces sp. NPDC057638 | reverse complement strand
CCCCGGGGGGGGGGGGGGGGGGGGGCCGCGCCGGGGGGGGGGGGGTTGTGCTCGGGGCTCGGGGCGGGGGGGGGCCGGGGGCCCGGCCCCTTTGGGGTCACCCGGGGCCCCCCGCGCCCCTGTCGACAGGTCTCCGGGACGGTCATGGCCATATGCCCATGGCAAGCACGCATGCTGTCGGCATACGAGGTCGTATGAGGTTCCGTAGGGGCCCGTCCGGGCAGGGCCAAGCCGTCGGAGCGCCCGGCGAGACCCGGGCCCCGGGCTCAGCCCAGGCGCGGTATCTCGATCGCCGGGCAGTGGTCCATCACCATGTCCAGACCGGCCGCGCGTGTCCTCTCGTACGCCTGCTCGTCGATCACGTCGAGCTGGAACCAGACCGCCTTCGCCCCGATCGCCACGGCCTCGTCCGCGACCGCGCCCGCGAGCGCCGTGTTGACGAAGACATCGACCACGTCGACCGGGAAGGGGATCTCCGCGAGCGTCGCGTACCCCTGCTCGCCGTGGACCGTCTCCGCCTTCGGATGCACCGGGACCACGCGCTTGCCGTAGCGCTGGAGGATCCGCGCCACCCCGTAGGCCGCGCGCTCCTGGTTGTTGGAGAGCCCCACCACCGCCCAGGTGTCCCCGGTCGAGGTCAGGATCCGGCGGATGGTCTCCGCCTCCGTGTCGCTGCTCTTGGCGTCCATACCCGGGCAACGGACGACCCGCCCGGAGCATTCCCCTCCGCGCGCCGCATAGGGTGGAGCGATGCAGGAGCAGTACCGCACGGTCGCCCGCGAGGGTGTCCACGAGACAGAGATCAACCGATCGCGCTTCATCTGCGCGCTCGCGCCCGCCGCCACGGAGGAGGAGGCACAGGCCTTCGTCGCGCGCGTCCGCGCCGAGCACCCGACCGCGACCCACAACTGCTTCGCGTACGTCATCGGGGCCGACGCCTCCGTCCAGAAGGCCAGCGACGACGGAGAGCCCGGCGGCACCGCCGGGGTTCCCATGCTCCAGATGCTCACCCGCCGGGACGTCCGCTATGTGGCGGCGGTCGTCACCCGCTACTACGGGGGCGTGAAGCTCGGCGCCGGAGGGCTGATCCGCGCCTATGGAGGCGTGGTCGGCGAGGCGCTCGACACACTCGGCACCATCACCCGGCAGCGTTTCCGCCTGGCGACCGTCACCGTCGACCACCACCGCGCGGGCAGGCTGGAGAACGATCTGCGCACCACGGGCCGCGCGGTGCGCTCGGTCCGGTACGCGGAACGCGTCGAGATCGAGATCGGCCTCCCCGAGGCACAGGTCGACGCCTTCCGCGCCTGGCTGGCGGACGCCACGGCCGGAACGGCGGGCCTCACGCTCGGCGGCGAGGCGTATGGGGACATCTGACCGGTCCCGGCACCGCTCCCCGGACGGTCACCCCCGCCCCGGGCGGCGGTACGGGGACGGGCACCGGCACGCCCACGGACGGCGACAGCGGCAGGGGCACGGGGACCCACACGGGCGGCGGCCCCGGGACGGGCGCCCGGACCACGGCCGCTCCCCACACGGGTCCGTGTGCCCGGCGCCGGACGGCCCGGTGGCCCGGACGGCACCGCCCCGGGGCGGAGCCGACCGGACTGTCACACCCCACGACTACGCTCAGGGATCATGAGATTCCTGCACACGTCGGACTGGCACCTGGGGCGGTCGCTGCACCGGGTGAGCATGCTCGACGCCCAGGCCGCGTTCCTCGACCACCTGGTGGCGACGGCGCGCGCCCACGCGGTGGACGCGGTGCTGGTGGCCGGGGATGTCTATGACCGGGCGGTGCCGCCGCTCGCCGCCGTCGAGCTGTACGACACCGCGCTGCACCGCCTCGCCGCCGCCGGGGTGCCCACCGTGATGATCTCGGGGAACCACGACTCGGCCCGCCGCCTGGGTGTCGGCGCCGGACTGATCGAGCGCGCCGGGGTCCATCTGCGGACGGATCCGGCGGGCTGCGCCACCCCCGTCATGCTGACCGACGCCCACGGCGAGATCGCGTGCTACGGACTGCCGTATCTGGAGCCCGCCCTGGTCAAGGACGAGTTCGGCGCCGCCACGGCGCACCATGAGGCGGTGCTCGCCGCCGCCATGGAGCGGGTCAGGGCCGACCTCGCCGCCCGGCCCGCGACCACCCGCTCCATCGTCCTCGCCCACGCCTTCGTCGCCGGTGGCCAGGAGAGCGACAGCGAGCGGGACATCTCCGTCGGCGGGGTCTCCTCCGTCCCCGCGGGCGTCTTCCACGGCGTCGACTATGTGGCGCTCGGCCATCTGCACGGCGCCCAGACCCTCACCGACCGGGTGCGCTACTCGGGCTCACCGCTCGCGTACTCCTTCTCCGAGGCCACCCACCGCAAGACCATGTGGCTGGTGGAGCTCGGCGCCGACGGCGCGGTCACCGCCGAGCGGGTCGACTGCCCCGTGCCACGGCCGCTCGCCCGGCTCCGCGGCACCCTGGAAGAGCTGCTCGGCGACCCGGCGCTCACCCGGCACGAGGAGTCGTTCGTGGAGGCGACCCTCACCGACCCGGCGCGCCCGGCCGACCCCATGGCCCGGCTCACCGAGCGCTTCCCCCACACCCTGAGCCTCGTCTTCGCGCCCGAGCGCGCCGACGAGGACACCGGGATCTCGTACGCCACCCGGCTGCGTGACCGGGACGACCACCAGATCGCGGAGGACTTCGTGGCCCATGTGCGCGGCGGCAGCGGGCCGGACGAGCGGGAGCGGGCGGTGCTGCGGGAGGTGTTCGACGCGGCCCGGGTCACGGCGGCGGTCCAGGAGAGCGCCGGGCGCGGGGCCGCCGGATGAGGCTGCACCGGCTCGCCATCACCGCCTTCGGCCCCTTCGCCGCCCCCCAGGAGATCGACTTCGACACCCTGGCGGCGGCGGGGATCTTCCTGCTGCACGGACCCACGGGCGCGGGCAAGACATCGGTCCTCGACGCCGTTTGCTTCGCGCTGTACGGATCGGTCCCCGGCGCCCGCCAGAGCCCCGGCACCTCGCTGCGGAGCGACCACGCCGACGCCCGCGTCCCCACCGAGGTCCTGCTCGACCTCACGGTGGCGGGCCGGCGGCTGGAGCTCACCCGCCGCCCCGCGCAGCCGCGCCCCAAGGCGCGCGGCACGGGCTTCACCACCGAGCGCGCCCGGAGCACCCTGCGCGAATGGGACGCCGCCACGGGCACCTGGCGCGCGCTCAGCCGCTCCCATCAGGAGATCGGCGAGGAGATCGCCCAGCTCATCGGGATGAGCCGGGACCAGTTCTGCCAGGTCGTGCTGTTGCCCCAGGGCGACTTCGCGCGCTTTCTGCGGGCCGACGCCGAGGCCCGGGGCCGACTGCTGGGCCGCCTCTTCGACACCCGGCGCTTCGCCGCCGTGGAGGACATCCTCGCCGAGCGGCGCCGGGCGGCCGAGGGACGGGTGCGCTCCGGTGACGAGCGGCTGCTCGCCATCGCCCACCGGGTCGCCCAGGAGGCGGGCCCGGCCACCGACGGAGCACCGCCGCCCGACCGTCAGCCCGGGGACCCCGGAGTCTGTGGCGCCGTCCTGGAGTGGGCCGCCGTCGCCCGGGCGGGTGCCCGCGAACGGGCCGACCTCACCGCCAGCGCCGTGGCCCTGGCCGAGCGCGAGGGTGCCGCCGCCGCGCTGGCGCTCGACACCGCGCGCGAGGACGACCGGCTGCGGCGGCGGTACGAGGACGCGCGCCGGCGGCAGGAACTGCTGGAGCGCGGCCGCCCCGGGCGCGACGCCGGGCGCGCCGCCCTGGAGCGGGCCCGCAAGGCCGAGGCGGTCCGGCCCGCGCTGCGGCTGCGCGAGGAGACCGAGCGTGAGCACCGCGCCGCGCGCGCGGCCCATGACCGGGCCCGCGCCGCGCTCCCGCCCGAGCTGACCGAGGAGGGTGCCGGGCGCCTCGCGGCCGTGGAGCGTGAGGTCCGCCAGGACCTGGGCGCGCTGGAGGCCGTGCGCCGGGCCGAGCGGCGCGCCGCACTGCTCACCCGCGAACGCGACGAACTGGACCGGGAGTCCCGCGCCGACGACGATGCCCTCGCGGACGCGGCGGGCTGGCTGGACCGCTGGGAGTCGCTCCGCCGTGCCCATCAGGACCGGGTGACCGAGGCCCAGGACGCGGCGACGCGCGCGGAGCACCTCGCCGGACGGCTCGTCCCCGCGCGGCGCGGACTGCGTGCCGCCCAGGAGCGCGACCGTCTCGCGGCGCTCGCGGGGGCGGCGCGGGAGACCCTGCGCGGGGCCCGTGACCGGGCCGCCGGGGCCCGTGAGGACTGGCTGGAGCTGAAGGAGCGCCGACTGCGGGGGATCGCCGCCGAACTCGCCGCCTCGCTGACCCCCGGCGCGCCGTGCGCGGTGTGCGGCGCGACGGCCCACCCCGCCCCGGCCCGGCCCACGGGCCGGCCGGTCGCGGCGGCCGACGAGGACACGGCGTACGAGCGCTACACCCGGGAGGAGACCACCCGGGCCACGGCGGAGCGTGAACTCGCCGTCGTCCGCGCGTCCTGGGCGACGGCGGCGCGCGAGGCCCGTGGCGAAGGAGCCGCCCACCCGGTGGACCAGACCGCCGCCGCGCCCGTGGCGGTGACCGCTCCGGGGGGAGCGGGCCCGGCCGCCAGCTCCGGGGCGCCGGTGGCCGTCTCCTCGCGGGAGCGGCCGCGCCGGACCACCCAGGGCCCCGATCCGGTACGGGAGGCCGCGTTCCCGGCGGCGGGTGCCGTCGTCTCCCCGCGCCCGGCGGACGAGCCGGGCGAGGGCGGCCCGCGCCCGGCCGGCCTGGCTCCGTCGGGCCGGACCGGCACCGTCGTACCGCCGCGTGCCCCGTCCGGGACGGCGCCCGGTGCGCCCGCCGGGTCCGTCCGGGAGCGTACGGGCGAGGACACGGGCACCCCGCGGCCCCCCGCCGCCGGGAACGCGGCCTTCCCGGCGACCGCGACCGGGACCGGGAACACGACCGGGACCGGGAACACGACTGGGAACACGACCGCGACCGCCGACTCCGATCGCTCCTCTGACTCCGCCGACTCCGACCAGACCACCCCCGCCGCCGATCACACGAACCCCGGCCACGCGACCCCTTCCCCCGACCCCGCCCCCGACCAGGCGACTCCCGACCTCGACCCTGACCCCGACCTCGACCGCGCCGCGAACCCCGCCGTCGCGGAACTGGCGGCGCTCGTGGCCGGGCTGGAGCGCGACCACCAGGAGGCGCACCGGCTCGCCTCCGGTACCCATGCCGCCCGTGAGGCGCTCGACCGGGTCGAGCGCGAACACCAGCGGCGGCTCGACGAGCGCCGGCGGACCGAGCGCCGGGCGGCCGCCCGCGCGTCGCGGCGTGAGGCCCTCGACGAGGAGCTGACGGCGCTCGCCGGGGAACTCGGAGAGTTCGAAGGGAGCGCCGCCGAACGCGCCGCGCTCCTGGAGCGGCGGGCGGACGCGCTCGCCGGGGCCGTCGAGGCGGTCCGCGCCCACGACCAGACCACCCAGCGGCTCAAGGTGGCGGACGACCGGCTCGCCGACGCCGCCGTCGGGGCCGGGTTCGACACTCCCGGCGAGGCGGCCGCGGCCCAGCTGGACGAGGCCGGACAGCGTGAGCTCCAGCACCGTGTCGACGCGTGGGAGCAGGAGGCCGCCGCCGTCGCCGACCGGCTCGCCGAGCCGGGGACCCGGGCCGCCGCCGACCGGCCCGCCGCCGACCTCGCCGCCGCCGAGGCCGCGCGGGAGCGTGCCGAGCGCACCCTGCGCCACGCGGTCTCCGCGTACGACGCGGCCCGCCGCCGGTGCGCCGCGCTCGACGCCCTGTCCGCCGAGGCCGTCACCGAGGTCCGGCGGCTGGGCCCGCTGCGGGCGGAGTACGACCGGGTGGCCCGGCTCGCCGCCCTCACCGCGGGCACCTCGGCCGAGAACGAGCGGCGGATGCGCCTGGAGTCCTATGTCCTGGCGGCCCGGCTGGAACAGGTCGCGTCGGCCGCCTCCGTACGGCTGCGGCGGATGTCCTCCGGCCGCTACACCCTGGTCCATTCCGACGCGCGCTCCGGTGGCAAGCGCTCCGGCCTGGGGCTGAGGGTCGTGGACGCCTGGACCGGCCGGGAGCGCGACACCGCCACCCTCTCCGGCGGCGAGACCTTCTTCGCCAGCCTCGCCCTGGCGCTGGGCCTCGCGGATGTCGTCACCGAGGAGGCCGGCGGGGTCCGGCTGGACACCCTCTTCATCGACGAGGGCTTCGGCAGCCTGGACGAGCAGACCCTCGACGAGGTGCTCGACGTGCTGGACTCCCTGCGGGAGCGCGACCGCAGCGTCGGCATCGTCAGCCATGTCGCCGATCTGCGCCGCCGTATCCCGGCGCAGCTCGATGTGCTCAAGGAGCGCGACGGTTCCTCGGTACGCCTGCGAACGGCCCCGCCCGGCGGCTGACGGCCGCTGTCCGCCGCCACCACCGCCGTACGAAGAGGACACGGCGGTGGTGGACAACGGTCACGGCCGGATGGTCACGTCCGTACGGCGGCCGGGCACCATCCGTCATCCGCCGGGCCCCTGAACGGCGCGGGTGCCGGCGTGCCACCGGATAACCGGATGACGACTCCGGAAGCGGTGCACAGGATGGGGCCCCATGCCCCTTCTCCCTCATCCCCACCCGGACGCCCTGCGCCGCGACCCCCTTCCGCTCCGTGGCAGAACCGCCCTCGTGACCGGTGCCAGCAGACGTGGCGGTATCGGGTACGCGGTGGCACGGCGGCTGGCCGCGTACGGCGCCAGCGTCTATCTGCACCACCATGTGCCGCACGACGAGGACAAGCCGTGGGGCGCGGACCCGGAGGGACCGGAGGGCGTCGCGGAAGGAGTGCGCGCGGCGCTCGGCGACCCCGGGGCACGCGTCGTCCATGGCCCCGGTGACCTCGCCGATCCCACCGCGCCCGCCGAGCTGGTCGCCAGGGCGGCCCGCGAACTGGGCGGCCGGCTCGACATCCTCGTCGCGAACCACGCCCTCAGCGGCGAGGACGGTTCGCTGCTGGAGATCGACGCGGCGATGCTCGACGCGCACTGGGCGATCGACGCCCGCGCGGTGCTGCTGCTGGTCCAGGAGTTCGCCCGGCGCCGGGCCGAACTGCCGCCGCGCACCCCCGGCGGCCGGGTCGTGATGATGACCTCGGGTCAGGACATCGCGGACGGTATGCCGCGTGAACTCGCCTACGGCCTGGCCAAGGGCGCGCTCGCGTCGGTCACCCGCTCCCTGTCCACGACCCTCGCCGAACTCGCCGTGACCGTCAACACGGTCAACCCCGGACCGGTGGACACGGATTACATGGAGGGCGAGGACTACCGGACGATCGCGGATCTCTTCCCCGCCGGGCGGTGGGGGATGCCGGACGATCCGGCGCGGCTGATCGCCTGGCTGGCCACGGACGAGGCGGAGTGGATCACCGGTCAGGTCATCGACTCCGAGGGCGGCTTCAGGAGAACCCCGTAGGGCTTCTCGAACGGAACCGCACCCGGGCCCGCACCAGCGGACCCGGGTGCGCCGGCGCACGGCCCCGTCATATCGCGGGTCGCCGCGCACCGCGGGGGCGTCGCGTCACAGCTTCGACAGCTCGTCCACGAGGTCGTCCAGCCCCAGGGACCCCTGGGAGAGCGCCGCCATGTGCCACGCCTTCGCGTCGAACGCGTCGCCATGGGCCTTGCGCGCGTTCTCCCGCCCCAGCAGCCACGCGCGTTCGCCCAGCTTGTAGCCGATGGCCTGGCCGGGCAGGGAGAGATAGCGGGTCAGCTCGCTCTCGACGTAGTCGGCCGGGCGGCCGCTGTGGGCGCGCACGAACTCCTCCGCCAGCTCCGGCGTCCAGCGCTCGCCCGGGTGGAACGGCGCGTCGCCGGGGATCTCCAGCTCCAGATGCATGCCGATGTCGACGATGACCCGGCAGGCGCGCATCATCTGGGCGTCGAGATAGCCCAGCCGCCGCTCGGGGTCGGGCAGGAACCCCAGCTCGTCCATGAGCCGCTCGGCGTAGAGCGCCCAGCCCTCCATGTTGGCGCTGACCCCGCCGACGGTGGCCTGGTAGCGGGAGAGCTGGTCGGCGACGTGCGCCCACTGGGCGAGCTGGAGGTGGTGGCCGGGCACACCCTCGTGGTACCAGGTCGTCACCAGGTCGTAGACGGGGAAGCGGGTGGCGCCCATCGTCGGCAGCCAGGTGCGGCCCGGCCGGGAGAAGTCCTCGGAGGGCGCGGAGTAGTAGGGGGCCGCCGCGCTGCCGGGGGGAGCGATACGGGACTCCACCTTCCGTACCCGGTCGGCGAGTTCGAAGTGGGTGCCGTCCAGGGCCTCGATCGCCTCGTCCATCAGCTCCTGGAGCCAGCGGCGCACCTCCTCGACACCTTCGATGTGCTGGCCGTGCTGGTCCAGATGGGCCAGCGTCTCCCAGGGGCCCGCGCCCGGGAGGATCTTCCCCGCCTCGACCCGCATCTCGGCGAGCAGCCGCCGGTACTCGGACCAGCCGTAGTCGTACGCCTCGTCCAGGTCCAGGTCGGTGCCGTTGTAGTAACGCGTCCAGCGGGCGTAGCGCTCCCGGCCGACCGTGTCGGGCGCGTCGGCGACGGCGGGTGCGTAGACGTCCCGCATCCAGTCCCGCAGCACGGTCAGGGCGTCCGTGGCGGTCCGGGCCGCCGTGTCCAGCTCGGCGCGCAGCTCCTCGGGGCCGTCGGCGGCGAACTCCGCGAACCAGCCGCCGTCCGCGCCGATCCACTCGGTCATCTGCGCGACACAGGTCCGTGTCGCGCGGGGACCGCCGTACAGCCGGCGTGAGAGGCCGAGCTCCAGGGAGGCACGGTAGCCCTCCAGCGCCGCCGGGACCGCGCGCAGCCGCTGGGCGATGGCGGCCCAGTCCGCCGGGGTCTCCGCCGGTGTGATGGTGAAGGTCTCCCGTACCTCATGGACCGGGGAGACGAGATTGCTCACCGTGCGCAGGTGCTCGTCGGCCTCCAGCACGGCCAGTTCGGCGGTCAGCCGTTCCCGCAGCAGCCGGGCGCAGCGCCGTTCCACGTCGCTGTCGGCGCCCGGCTGCTTCTCCGCCTCGTCGAGCCGGGTGAGTGTCTCCCGGGTGAGGTCGGCACGGTTCCCGTAGCCCGTGGGTGAGTAGTCGGGGAGCAGGGGCGAACTCTCCTTGACGCCCAGATAGGTGCCGAGGGCGGGATCGAGGCTGATGAGGACGTCGACATAGGAGTCGGCGAGCTGGCGGGGCAGCTGGCTGCTGGCGGTTACTGACATGCGCACATCCTCATACGGCCGGGCCCGCCACGCCACCCTCTCCGGCCCCGTGGGCCGCGCGCCCGGGGCCCCGCCGTCCGGCCCGTCCCCGCCGTACGGAGGGCGGGGTCCGTACGGTACGGAGGAGCCGACCGCGCTGGTGACGGGGGCGGCCCCACCGGCCCCCGGCATCAGCGCCCAGCTTCCCGCGTCAGCGCCCAGTCCCCGGCGTCAGCGCCAGCTCCCGGCATCCGCGACGTCAGCGGCATCACCGATATCGGCGGCACCAGATGCACCAACGACACCAGAGCTGTCAGCGGCATCGGCGGCATCGGCAGGGGCCGCACCCGGGTCGGCCGCCCCCAGCCGGGCCGTCACCACCAGCGTCCCCTCCTCCAGCTGGTACTCCAGCGGCAGCCCCAGCCCCCGCATCGCCGCCACCATGGCCGGGTTGGTCGGCTGGGTCACCGCGTACACGCTGCGGCAGCCCGCCTCGCGGGCGAGCCCGGCCAGCCGCCGGAGCAGTTCCGCGCCCACCCCCCGGCCCTGCCAGGCGTCCTCCACCAGCAGCGCCACCTCGGTCTCCTCGCCGTCCCAGAGCAGATGGCCGAGGGCGACCAGTTCGCCCGAGGCGGTCCACCCGGCCAGGGTGCGGCCGTGGCGGGGGCCCAGCAGATGGTCCAGATAGCGCGGCGCGTCGGCGACCGGGCCGTGGTAGCGGCGCCGCAGGGTCCGCGCGGAGCAGCGCCGGTGCATGGCGAGCGCGGCCGGGCCGTCCCGCCGGTCCGCCCGGCGTACGGTGATCCGCTCGCCCTCGGGCAGGGTGAGGGTCTCCCGGGCGGGCGGCACCCGGGGGCCGAGCCGGGCGTCCAGCTCCACCAGCGCCCGTACCCGGGCGAACTCGGTCGGAGTGAAGGGGAGATAGGGCCGCTCCACGGTGAGCGCCCCGCCGCCCGGGTCGCGCAGCCGCATCACGGTCTCCTCCAGCACGCCCTCGGCCGGAGGCAGTGGCTCCGGCGCGGCACCGCCCCGGGGGCCCGGCGGATGGGCGTGGATGGTGCAGCGGCCCAGGAGCTGGCGCACGGCCAGCGGCAGCTCGGCGGAGTCGAGCGCGGTCCTGGCGGCGAGGCCGAGCAGCCGGGTCGGCACGTCGACGAGGTCATGGGTGTGGGCGCGCTCGACCCAGGTGCGCCGTCCCCCGGCGGACGCGGCCCCCCGGCGCAGCGCGTGCGCGTCGACGGTGACCGGGGCGCGCAGCAGGAGTTCGTCCACGGTTCCCTCGGCGAGGGGATGCGTCTGGAGGGTGAGGATGTCCACGCCGAGCCGGGCGAGCGCGGTGCAGAGCGCGGCCAGGCTGCCGGGGGTGTCCCGCACGGTGGTCCGCATCCGCCACAGCGCGGTCTCCCGTGGACCCGCGAGGGGCCCGGCCGCCCGGGCGTCGGCCATCCGGGCGGCCACCGTGCGCGCCCACCGGGCCCGCAGGGTGGCGAGGCCGTGCCAGCGGGGGCGGGCGCGGAGGGCGCGCGAGGAGGTGCCGTGGGTCATGCCTCCAGGGTGGACGTCTCGTGTTGCCCGGTCACAAACGCCTTGTGACCGATAGGTAACGCGTCACAGCGGCCATCAGGGGCACTTCGGACCGTTCCCGGCCCGGATCCGATCAGTTCCGGAGTTCCGGAGGCCCGGAGTTCCGGAGGCCCGGAGGCCCGGAGGTCCGTGCCGTGGCCCCTCGCTCGTGGGGTGTGTTCGGGTTCGTAGGTCCCGTGTCCGGGTGTCTGGCTCGTGGGGTGTGTTCGGGTTCGTAGGTCCCGTGTCCTGGTGTCGGGCTCGTCGGGTCCGAGCGGATCCGAAGGGCCCGCGCCCGGGCGCCCCGCCCGCCGGGTCCGACCGGATCCGCGGACCCGTCCGAGCCGGCGCGCCCTACGGACCCACCCGCCCTACGGACCCACCCGCCCTACGGACCCAGCCCTACTGACCCACCCGCCCCGGTGACAGCACCTGACGGAAGAGCACCACCCCGCCCTCCGCCCGCAGCCGTACCGTCAGCTCCCCGCTGTCCCCGTCGATGTCCACCTCGCCGAAGTACTGGGGCGACTCCATCGGCGACACGTTCGCCCGCTCCGGCGCCCGGACGAAGACCCGCCGCGGCCCGAACGTCGCGTCCAGCGCGTTCGCGGGAAACCCGCCCGCCGCCAGTGGCCCCGAGACGAACTCCCAGAACGGGGCGAAGTCCTGGAACGCGGCCCGCTCCGGCGCGTAGTGCTGGGCCGAGGTGTAGTGCACGTCGGCGGTGAGCCAGAGCGTCCCGGTGATCCCTCGGTGCTTGATGAACCGCAGCAGGTCCGCGATCTGGAGCTCACGCCCCAGCGGCGCGCCCGGGTCGCCCTGGGCGATGGCCTCGATATCCGTCGCGCCGTCCGGGACGACCAGCCCGAGCGGCATGTCCGCCGCCAGGACCTTCCACACCGCGCGGGAGCGTGCCAGTTCCCGCTTCAGCCAGGCGAGCTGCTCCGCGCCGAGGATGCCCTGGGTGTCGTCCGCCTGCCGCCCGGGGGAGTTCGCGTTCCGGTACGAGCGCATATCGAGCACGAACACGTCCAGCAGCGGCCCGCGCCGCACCACCCGGTGCATCCGGCCACCGCGTCCCGGGCCCGTCGGGCTCCCGGTGGGGGTGTACTCACCGAAGGCCCGCAGCGCCCGCCGCGCCAGCACGTCCACATCCTTCTCGCGGTAGCGCGGGTCATCCAGGATCTGCCCCGGGTACCAGTTGTTGCGCACCTCGTGGTCGTCCCACTGCGCCACCGTCGGCACCCGCGCGTTGAACCGCCGTACGTTCGCGTCGAGCAGGTTGTAGCGGAAGTTGCCCCGGAACTCGGCCAGGCTCTCCGCGACCTTCGCCTTCTCCTCGGTGGTCACGTTGCGCCACACCCGCCCGTCCGGCAGCGTCACCCGGGGCTCGATCACCCCGTCCGCGTAGATGGAGTCCCCGCTGCACAGGAAGAAGTCCGGATCGAGCCGCCGCATCTCCTCATAGGCCCGCATCCCGCCGATGTCGGGGTTGATGCCCCAGCCCTGGCCCGCGATGTCGCCCGACCACAGGAAGCGCACCCCGCGCCGCCGCCGGGTCTCGGCCGTACGGAACGTTCCGTACACCGGTTCGCCGGTACGGCGCGGATCATCCGGATCCGCCAGCGTCACCCGGTAGTGGATCCGCTCGCCCGGCGGCAGACCGCGCAGCGCCGTGGTGCCGGTGAAGTCGCTCCCGGGGCCCAGCAGCGGGCCGCGCCAGCGCCGTACCCGGCGGAAGGAGTCGGTGGCCGAGGTCTCCACCAGCATCCGGGCGGGGCGGTCGGAGCGCGTCCAGACCAGCCCCGAGGAACCGGTCACCGCACCGCTCTGCACCCCCCAGCGGGCATGCGGGCGGCCCGACCGGGCGAACGCGGGCGCCGCGACCGTGGCGGGCAGCGCCAGCCCGGCCGAGGCGGCGGCGGTGGCGCGCAGCAGGGTGCGGCGGGCGGGGGAGGAGAGAGGTGACATCGACGGCCTCCGAAAGGGTGAGGTGCTGCCGCGTCATGCCTAGGGCCTGTCCGCGTCCGCCGGGCGAACCCCCAGTGAACAGTCCGCCCCGCCCACATGGCACACCGCCGCCCGGCCAACCCGCGCCATCCGGACGACATCTCCCCGTACGGCCTCCGCTCGGCCCCGTACCGCCTCAGGACCCGGCCAGCAGGGCGATGCCGCGGGCGATCTCCGCCGGAGGCAGATGGGCGTACCCCAGCACCAGCCGAACCCCCTCCCCGTCGGCACCGGAGTCCGTACCGCCATCCGCCCCGGCGGGACCGTGGTCCGCCACCCGGTGCGCGCTCAGTGGTGTCACCCCGACCCCGGCCCGCCGCGCACGCTCCAGGAAGTCGTCCTCCGGCCCGTAGCGCGCGGGCAGCCGCGCGATGACATGCAGTCCCGCCGCGATCCCGCCCGCCTCCGTCCCCGGGAAGTACCGGTCCAGCGCGGCCACGAGCGCGTCCCGCCGCTCCCGGTACGCGCGCTGGCAGCGGCGCAGCTGGCGGTCGTACGCCCCGCTCTCCACGAAGTCCGCGAAGAGGGCCTGGTCGATCACCGGGTTGCCCAGATCCATCGCGAGCTTGCGCGCCACCGTCTCCTCCAGCAGCCGCTCCGGCACGACGAGCCAGCCGAGCCGCAGCCCCGGCACCAGGGACTTGCTCACCGAGCCGCTGTAGGCGACGTGCTCGGGGTCGAGCCCCTGCATCGCGCCGACCGGGGCGCGGTCGTAGCGGAACTCGCCGTCGTAGTCGTCCTCGACGACCAGCCCGTCCACCGACCGTGCCCAGTGGAGCAGTTCCGTGCGGCGCCGCGCCGCGTACGCGATGCCCAGGGGGAACTGGTGCGCGGGGGTGGTGAACACCGTCCGCACCCCCGACCGGCGCAGCGGCTCCAGCAGCAGCCCCTCGCCGTCCAGCGGCAGTGGCACCATCCGCAGTCCGGCGGCGTCGAACACGTTGCTGTGGCCAGGGCTCCCCGGGTCCTCCACCCCGACCGCGCGCTGCCCATGCGCACGGGCGACCTGGCTCAGCAGCGCCATCGACTGGGTGACACCGGAGCAGACGACCAGCCGGTCCGGGTCGGCCACCACCCCCCGGCGCCGGGTGAGCAGCGCGGCGAGCGCGGTCCGCAGCCGGGGCAGCCCCCGGGGGTCGGGATAACCGAGGGCCTCGTGCGGCAGTTCGGCGAGGACGGACCGGTGGGCGGCGGCCCACGCGGCCCGGGGGAAGAGCGCGGGATCGGGCGAACCCGGCCGGAAGTCCACCCTCACCCCCGGCGGGCGCGGTGTGTGGTCGCGTGCCGCGTGGGCCGGGGAGCGCGCCACGTCCCCGACCCAGGTACCCGAACCCCGGTTGCTGCGGAGATATCCCTCCGCGATCAGTTGCTCGTACGCCTCGGTGACCAGTCCCCGGGAGACGCCGAGGTCGGCGGCGAGCTCCCGGCTGGAGGGCAGCCGGGTCCCGGCCGCCAGCCGCCCGCCGCGCACGGCCTCCCGCAGCGCCGACTGGAGCGCGCGCCCCCGCTGCCGCGCGGGCGCGGCGGCGGCGGGCAGCAGCAGCTCCCAGGCCGGGCTTCCCAGCGCCCGCGCGTCCCCGGCGCCGTCCGCCGGACCCGCACCGGCCCCCCGCTCCGCGCCCGAAGTGGTCCCCGATGTCGTCATGGAAGTGGACCTTAAAGGGGACCACGTCCCTCGCTAACGTCACCCCCATGAACCAGCCCACCTCCCAGGTACTGCGCGGTGTCCTCCTCGTCACCTTCGCCTACGCCCTCGTCGGGGCCTCCTTCACCGCCAACAGCGTCCTCGGGGACTATCCGTACGCGGGCGGGCAGGCCCTGCGCTACGCCCTCGCCTTCCTGCTGCTGCTCCCCCTCCTCGGCGGACGGCGCGCGCTCGCGCCGCTGCGGGCGCTGACGCCGCGCCAGTGGGGGCGGATCGCGCTGCTCGCCGGGGTCGGCATGGTCGGATTCAACCTGGCCGTCCTCGCCGCCGAACGCACCTCGGAACCGGCCGTCCCGGGCGTCTTCGTCGGCTGCGCGCCCGTCGTCGTCGCCGTCCTCGTCCCCCTGATGGAGGGCCGCCGCCCCACCCGTCCGGTGCTGTACGGGGCGTTGCTGGTCGCCGCCGGGGCGTTCACGGTCCAGGGCTGGGGCCGCACCGACACGGCCGGGGTGATCTGGTCGGTGGCCGCGCTGGTGGGCGAGGTCGGCTTCGCGGTCCTGGCGGCGCCGGTGCTGCGCCCGCTGGGTCCCCGGCTGCTGACGGCCGTCGTCTGCGCGGTCGCGGCGGTCGAGTCGACGGTGATCGGGCTGGTGGTCGACGGGTCCGCCTTCGTACGGACACCGGATCAGGGCGAGGCGCTCGCCTTGCTGTGGCAGGCGGCCGTGGCGACCGTCATCGGGTTCGTGACCTGGTACATGGGCATCCAGCGGATCGGCACCGAACGGGCGACCCTCTTCACCGGGGTCATCCCCGTCACCGCGGCTCTGACCGCGCCTCTGGTCGGGACGGGCAGCTTCGGCGCCGCGCAGGCGGCGGGCGGGCTGTTGGTCGGCGCGGGCGCGGTCCTCGGCTCGGGCCTGCTGGCCCTGCGCCGTGCCTCCGGGGAGGACGGGGCGGCGCGGGACACCGCCCCGGCGGAACCGGTCGCGGGCGAGCGGTCCCCGGTTCCGCCGGGGCGACGGG
>NZ_JBHVHF010000197.1:0-15536 GCF_042800315.1 Streptomyces sp. NPDC057638 | reverse complement strand
CCCCCGTGGGCACGGGGCCGTGGGTCAGACGCCGAGGGTGGTGAAGGGGAGGCACCGGAACGGCTTGGCGCCTTCGGGGTCGAGCCGGTTGAGGACGAGCTGGGTGATGTTCGGGTCGATGGCCAGGCCGAGATGGCCGGCCGAGTCGAGGCGGCAGGCGTCCTGGAGCACGATGTTGGTGACGTTGTCGCCCGTCAGCAGACCGCTGGTGTACGGCGTGACGACCCGTTCGTAGCGGGTGACGATGCTGGTGTACGTCGGTCCGGGCACGGCGACGGGGCCGTCGTTGAGCTTGGCGAGGAACGCCGAGCCGGGCAGGTAATCCGTACAGGCCCCGCAGCCGACGCCGGTCAGCAGGCCCTGGAGCTTGAGCGCGGCGGCCAGGGTCGCCAGACCGCCCAGCGTGGTGCCGCGGAAGTTGGATCCGAAACCGATGAAGTCGTCGACCTTCGTGGCTCCGCCCAGGTACTTGATGTAGTACGCGGGGACGGTGGTCCCCTCGGAGTGGCCGACGACATCGACCTTCTCCGCTCCGGTCGCGGCGCGCACCCGGTCGATGAACCCGCCTACCTCGGCGGCGCTCCGCGCCATCGGGGCGAGCCCGCCCGCCAGACCGCCCAGCACGGTCTTGCCGTAGGTCTCGGAGTAGACGCAGTAGCCGGCGGAGCGGAGCGCGGGCGCCAGGGTCAGGAAGTTGTCCCAGCCGTTGGCGCCGAGGCCGTGGACGAGGACCACCGGTTCGGGGTGGGCGGCGCTGGGGCGGCAGGACCAGTTGTTCCACCCCGACCTCGGCGGGGTGTCGGCCGAGGCGGTCGGGATGAGGGTCGTCGACGCGAGGACGGACAGCAGGAGCGCTGTCAGGAACGTGCGGAGCTTCGCCATGGGGCAACTCCCTGTTCGTGGAGGGTTACCCGGAAGTAGAGCACGGGCTCTTGTTAGGAACAAGGCATCGTTTCCAAAAAGCCCGGACGGGTTCGGCGCGATGGCTCCCCAGCGCTCCCGTCGGCCGTGGACAGGGCGTACGCGGGTTCAGGAGGAGGCGAGTCCGGAGCTGATCACCGTGTAGAAGCGGTCGAGACCGTCCTGCAGCACGGTGCGGTCGGCCGGCCGCGCGGAGTCGGCGTCCACCAGCCAGTCGGCGATGATGTCGAAGAGCCCGCCGATCAGCCCCATGGCCACCGCGCGCGCGTGCGGGCCCGTCACGACGCCGAGCCGCTGCCAGGCCGTCTCGACGAACGCGGCCGCCATCCGGCGGTTGGTACGGCGGTGCACCTCGGCCAGCGGTGTCACCGCGCGGCCCTCACCGAAGGCCACCCGGGCCACCCGCACATCGTCCACGAAGGCGTCCGCGAAGAGCCGGATCAGCGCCCGCGCGGCCTCGCTCTCGTCCCGCTCCCCGTCCAGACCGTCCAGCGCCGAGGTGAGACGCCTCGTCACATCCGCCACGATCCGGTCCAGCAGCGCCAGGTACAGGGCCTCCTTGCCGGTGAAGACCTCGTAGAAGCTCTTGGTCCCGACGTAGGCGTGCTTGCAGATCTGCTCGATCGAGGTGTCCTGGTACCCCTGGGCGGAGAACAACTCCAACGCCGAGTCCAGCAGATCCTCACGGCGCCTGGCCCGCCGCTCCTCGGCGTCCAGTCCACGGATCCGCCGACCCCTCGCACCTTCGTCGTTCACCACTGCGCCCACCACTGAGCCAACATACAGGCCGCCGCGACGGCGGCGGATCACCCGGGGGCGGATCCGAGGGTGGGTGGGTGTCCGGCGATGATCTCGTGGCAGCGCCGGGCGCGGGTCGCGGGCTCGTCGGCGGAGTCGGACAACTCCCGCAGACAGTGCAGCAGATCCGTTCTCGCCTCGGGTGTCGGACCCGCTGACAGGAACTCCTCCGCCGCCTCGTCCACCGGCCGCTCCGGCCGGAGCAGCAGCACCCGGAACAGGGTGAGGAGCGTGGTCGAGCCGGTCTCGTCGCCGGGGTGCGCAACGGGGCTGGTGAGAAGCTCCGCCCACCGCTGGCGCGATGCGGCGAACCCCGACTCCAGCGTGTCCAGCAGCACCCTGTCGAAGAGATGCGTCAGGTTGTCCGGCTCCGCCCTGAGCGCCTGTTCGACGTCCTCCCGTGCCTGGCGGTATCGCCCCGCCCGCCGGTGGGCGGTGCCCCGGCGGGCCTGGGCCCAGGCGTAGCCGGGGTTGATCTCCAGCGCGGCGGTGAAGTCGGCGACGGCCCGGTCGTAGCGGCCCGCCTGCCGACAGGCCCGACCCCGGGACAAGAGTGCCCAGGCATAAGCGGGGTTGATCTCCAGTACGGAGTCGAAGTCCGCGACCGCCTGGTCCAGGAGGCCCATCCGATCGTAGAGCTGACCCCGGAAGAGCCTGGCGGGGCTGTCACGCGGGTCGAGGGCGACGGCGCGGTCCAGATCGGCCTCAGCCCCCTCGTACCGTTCCGCCATCACGTGGCACCACCCGCGATGGGCGTGGGCCCAGGCGCGGCTCGTGGTGTCGAGACCGCCGCGGGTGAGCAGCGCGGTGAGCGCGGTCAGGGGCGGCTCGGCTCCGGTGACAGCGGCGCGCAGGCGCTCCGCCCAGGTGTGGAGTCCGGTATCCGCCGTGTCACGTGCCGCCCGCTCCAGCAGGTCGGTCCACTGGCGCAGTGCCGACTCACTGTGCCCCGCGGCATGGACCGCCTGTTCCAGGGCCGCCGGCAGTCCGGCCGTGGGCCGGGCGCAGAGCCGGTGGTAGGTCTCGTCCATGTGGTGGCGTCGCCAGTGCGCCTTGCCCCACGGCCAGGGCGCCGTGAGGTCCTCTTCCACCCTGGTACGCCAGGCCGCGTGGGCCTGTGCCAACCGCGTGTGCACGGCCGTCCACCGCTCAGGGGAGTGGGCGCGCTGGTACCGCACCATGCTCGCCCGCACCACCGCGTGATACCGCTTGAAGTCGCCGTGACCGGAGACGAAGGGCTGGGCGCAGAGCCACTCCCACAGGCCGTGCGCGCCCTCGGGCGCGGCGGCGGCGAAGACGTCCTCGTTGAGCTGCGGGGCGAGCGCGCACGCCAGGACCGTGGCGCGCCGGGTTCGCCAGGCCTCAAGGTGCGCATCCAGGTTCTGCGGCCCCCACGCGGCGGCCCGGCTGCCTTTGATTCACCTCATCGACGGGGGGTGCGTATCAAAACTCGAAGCCGAAAACTCGGTAACGAACAGCACAACGGCAGGCGGGGCACCACCGGGGGGCCTGCGGGACGGGGGTCCGCAGGAACACCTGCTTCTCCACCAGCCCCGCCTGCCGGTACCCGGCGGTGCCGAGGCCAAGGGCCGCTGTCGTGAGGGAAGCGAGCGGCACACCGGACCGCTCAGCGCATGTGATGAAGCTCCAGCCGCCGCACCGAGGCGACGGCTGGAGCCAGAGACTCAACAGAAGGAGTGGCAACATGAGGCAGATCACCAGAGGTGTCGTCGCCGTGCTCGCGTTCGGCACGGTGGGCGCCGTACTCCCCACGGCCGTGGCATCGGCCACGCCTACCGGGACCAGTTCCGTCAACTCACCTGCCGCGGTCACCGCACCGTCGACGCCCGCAGCGGGCCCTGCGCAAGCCGGCCGGTTCTGGATCTACGGCGAGAACGACTACAACGGCTACCGGAAGTCGTACAACACTACCGACAAGTGGTTCCGTAACGATGAGTGGGACGGCACCAGGATCTCGGTCGACAACGGCACCAACTCTGTCTGGAACCGGACCAACCGGACAGGTGTCCTGTGGACCATCGGCAGCTCCACCGGCGCTGGCTGCGCGGGTGACGGGCTGGTCTTCCCGGCCGGGAGCTACTCCTGGAACCTGGGCCGGTACAACAACACGGCCAGTTGCCTCGTCCTCCTCTGAACCGTGTGGTTGCCTCCGGCATGCACGTGCCGGGGGCAACCCCTCGTCCCGTCAACAGCCCGAGACCAAGCCGAAGGGGACTGTCCATGCCCCGTCGCCGTGCCGCCTTGCTGATCACCACCACAGCCCTCGCCATTCTCCTAGTGCCCGTCGCGATCACCTCCCGACAGGCCTCAGCCCCTTTCGCGCAGGAACCCCTCTCCCCTCCCGTGCCGGTGACCGCGCACCTGGTCCTGCCCTTCGACGCCCACGAACTGTCCGGACACGAGATCGAGACCGTGGAGAGTGCCGAGGACCGCCTCATCGGCGACTGCATGCGCGCACAGTCACTGCCGTGGAAGCCGCTGCCCCCGCTCACCGAAGGGGACACCGACCCGCCGCACCTGCGCCGCTACGGACTCGCCGACCCGTACGCCGCCGCCCGCTACGGCTACCACGTCCTCCCGCCCACCCTGGCCCAGCAACGCCGCGCGGCCGTACGAGACGCACGCGCGAGGCTGCCGGCCCGGCAACGGCGCGCCGCGTACGGAGCCGACGGCTCCACCGGCGGCTGCCGGGCCAGGGCCCACGCCCGTATGCTTCGCCACGTCCGGCCCAGCTCAGCGGGTCTGCTCGCCCAGTACTCCGCGCAGACTTTCGACACCGCCCGCCGGCATCCCGATGTCACCGCTGCCAACCGCCGCTGGAGCCACTGTATGAAACGCTCGGGTCACCCCTACAGTGATCCGTACCGGGCGTTCGCCGACACCGCGTGGCAAGCGGCCTCCCGCCCCTCCGCACATGAGAAGTCCGTTGCCCAGGCGGATGTCCGCTGTAAACAGCAGACAGGGTTCCTCGCCGTCTGGATCCGCACCGACCGCCACGTCCAGCGGGCCGCCATCCAGGCCCAGCCCGCCCATTTCCGGGCCTTCGCCCAGACCAGGACCGACCTACTGGCCACTGCCCGCCACGTCCTCCACACCAGCAGCTCCCTCCCGTGACCACCCTCGTCAGCCCCACAGCATCCGGTGTCACCGAACCCAGCGGCCCCACAAGGCCACCCATGCGATGAAACACGAGCACCCGCGGGTCCACGGCGCGTGGTCTGGCCGCGCCCCCGGGAGAGGTCATAGCCGCCCGTGCGATGCTCGGCCTGGCTGAGCGCGATGCCGGTGCGGGCACCAAGCGTCCGCACCCGCCCTGGCGACAGCCGTGCCGGATACGCGCGGTGGCCAGCCGGCCCTCTGGGCCTTGCAAGCACGCTCCCCCGCCATTGCCTGACAGTGAGGATTGACAATGGCATCGCCCAGCGGTCTGACTCCTCGCCTGACTGACGCTCTGGTTGTCCTTCGGTGGATTCGTCGGCCTCCTGGGCGGTGCCATCCGGCGCGTGGCCGGTCGGGCGTCCGTGACTTTATAGGAGCCCGGCCAAAGGTCCCATCACTGTCTTGTCCGTCGGCCTGACCGGCGCGTGCCCTCCCACCTGTGAGCGTTGGAAGGGCAGTACGGAACAGCATGGCAGACGAGACAGCGGTAGTCGGCGGGATCGACACCCACACCGACTTCCACCAGGCCGCGGTTATCGACAGCATCGGACGGCACCTGGCCACCGAGCGGTTCGAGACCACTCCCGAGGGCTACCAGCGGCTGCTGGACTGGCTCTGTTCGCACGGCGAGGTCCTCGCTGTCGGCATCGAAGGGACCGGGGCCTACGGCGCCGAGATCGCCCGGTTCCTCACGGCGGGCGGCATCACGGTCGTCGAGGTGGACCGGCCCGACCGCAGGGCGAGGCGGGACAACGGCACGTCCGACCCCGTCGACGCCTACGCGGCGGCGACCGCCGTCCTGTCCGGACGGGCCGGCGGGATACCCAAGGCCCGCAACGGGATCGTGGAGGCGATCCGGGCCCTGCGCGTGGTCCGCAGGAGCGCGGTCAAGGCCCGCACCCAGACGATCAACCAGATCCGCACCCTCATCGTCACCGCCCCGTCCGTGGTGCGGGAGAGGCTGCGTGGACTGTCCACGCGGGCGCTGGTCGACACCCTGGCGCGGTCCCGGCCCGCCGGAGAACTCGACGATCCCGCCTGCGCGGTCCGGATCGCGCTGCGACGCCTCGCCCGCCGTTACCAGCACCTCACGGAGGAGATCGCCGAGGCGGACAAGGAGATCGGGCCGCTGGTCGCGAAGGCCGCGCCGAGGCTGGTCGCCCTGCCCGGCGTCGGGCCAGAGACCGCCGGCCAGCTGCTGACGAGCGCGGGCGACAACCCCGACCGGCTCCGCTCGGAAGCATCCTTCGCCCATCTGTGCGGAGCAGCCCCGGTCCCGGCCTCGTCTGGCCGCACCAACCGCCACCGGCTCAACCGGGGCGGCGACCGTCACGCCGACAACGCGCTCCACACCATCGTCCTGGTCCGCATGAAGTACGACCAGCGCACCCAGGAGTACGTCGCGCGACGCACGGCCGAAGGCATGACGAAGAAGGACATCGTCCGCTGCCTGAAGCGGTTCTTCGCCCGTGAGATCTATCGACACCTACCCCACGCGACCCAAACCGCCAAACCGCTCCCCCAGACCGCTTGACGATCTATAGGAGCTTCCACCGCGCGACGGCCTGGGTGCGTACGACGACTGGTCGGGATGCGGATGGCGGTGGTGTGGGCAGCGTCAGCTGGGTCCGGTTGCCGATGAGCTGGCAAGCGCCGTCCGGTTCACTCGGTGATGCCTTGTTCTCGATTCCGTGCTTCTGCTTGGGCTATTGCGTGCCGCAGGGTCATGTTGTACGCCTGGGGTGGCCCGTACTCACTCGCGGTGTAGAGCATGGTGCCGTCGCGGCTGAAGGCCAGGGCAATGGTCTTCCCTCCTGCCGTGGCCGGGGTGAGATACAGCGGTTCGTCGGTGCCATAGATCTTCAGTTGGCCGTCATGGTCGGCTATGGCAACCATCTGACGGTCCGGAGTGAGGGCCGCCAGCGCAATATTTCGGGTGTCGCCGGCATCCGGCTCGGAGAAGCCCAGGCTGGCGATGCGTCTGCGGGCGTCGCCATCCCACAGAGCGATATCGCTACTTTCCTCATGTACCAGAAGATGCCTGCCTCGCGGGCTGAATACATAGATTCTCTGCATTTTAGGGGCTTGGTTTCTATATACCGGTTTATTGTTCTTCATATCGAAGAGACTGCCTGATGAGGTGGCGAGGAGGCTCTCCCCGGGTTTCATGACCAGATCGCCGTCACCTCCGGCGATCACCTGGGGCAGGGCTCGTCGGAGCAGATCCCAGGTTTCGATGCGTGCGGGAGTGGATGCGCGGTGGGCCAGCAGTGAGGTGCCGTCCGGGCCGAAGGCGATGCTGTCGATCACATCGCGAGGGGGCGGTTCTCCGGGGGCGCTAGTGCCCACGGGCACGGTGGTGGTGCGGCCCGTTGCGGTGGAGTGAACGAACAGGCGCTGACCCGAGGCGGGACGGCCGGCGTCGCTGATGCCGTAGGCGAGGGCGCGGCCGTCGGGGCTGAAGGCCAGGAGCGGTTTGCAGGTGGTCTTCGGTGGGATTCGACCCGAGGACAGTGGGCATGCCAGGCCGGACAGGTGGGCCAGATGTCTTCCGTTGCGGCTGTCGGCGAGCTGCGTGTGGATACGTCCGGTGCGGGAGTCTATCCGGGCTGTGGCCAGGGTGGTGCCGTCTGGGCTGAACACCGCGGCTGCCGCACGATGGCGTTGCCAGTTCGAGGTCAGGGACCCTTCCAGGGTCAGGGAGCGCACGATGTTTCCGGTCGTGCTGGCGAAGTAATGGAGTCGGCGGCCCGTCACATCGATCCTGAGTTCCGAGGCGGTCCCCTCAGGCAGGTGGTAGCGGAAGATGAGTACCGGGGCGGAGCCGAGGCGCCAGAACAGGATCTCGTGCCTGTCCGTTGCCGTCATGTAGGTGCTGTCCGTACTGAAGGCCACTTCCGTGAGTCTCTTGTGCCGGATCTTCGGCAGCTCGCTTCCTGTAGCGATGTCCCACATCCGGACGCCCCTGTCCTCGACCAGGACGAGTCGGCGGCTGTCGGGGGTGAAGGAAATCTTCCTATCGGCGCAGGTGCTGCCGGTCATGACCGGGGTCCGCAGCCCGGGCGCGCGGTGGTTGGCGGAGATGTCACGGACCTCAAGGGGCTCGCCGGGCAGGCACAGCGCCACGAGCCGGTCGTCCCCGCTGATCACCGCCCGCGGCAGGAGGGTGCTATTGACGGAGCGCCGTAGCAGGGTCTCTCCGGATCGCGCGTCCTTGAGCCGGACTGCGGCTCGCTGGCCGCCCGAGGCGTACTGGACCACTATCCGGCCACTTGGACTCATTCCGGACGCTCTCGCCGCTGTGTTCAGATCACGGGCCTGACCCCTGTGTATGTCCCATGCCTTGAGCCGGTCGCCCTTCCGCACCAAGAAATGGCGCATGTCGGAGCTCATCGCCTGAGGAATGAGCCCTGGGGCCAGAGCCGGAAACGAGCGGCCGATCTGCTGGGTACGAAGATCATGACTCGTGACGCTCTGTTCACCTGCCGTGACGAGGGTGCGGCCGTCAGCACTGAGGAAGCGGACTGCGGTGGAATCCTGGCGTGAATCACGATAGACGTGATGATCTTTGTGGGTCATCACCGTTCTCAGCATCCCGCGTGTATCGGCGTCATCGGATAGCCGCCAGGCCATGAGGCTCAGTCTCACGGCGTCCGTCGGGCTGGTCATCCGCTTCTCGGCAGCCAGCGCCATCAACGCGCGGACCTCGGAGCGCAGCCGTTCACGTTCCGTCTCACGGCTCTGCTGCACGGCCGCCACCCCTGCGATCAGGGCGAGGACGATCACGGTGGCGAGGACGGTGAGCAGGACGTGGCGGCGGCGGCGTTCGCTGGTGAGTGCTGTGCGAGAGGCGGCGAGGAAGGCGCACTCAAGGCGTGTGAGGGCGGCGTCATGGCTGACGTCGGTGAAGTGTTCCTCCGTGACGGTCAGGCGGGTGCCGCGGTACAGGACGCTCGGGTCGCGATCGTGATCATGCCAGGTGTGGGCGGCTTCGGTGAGGCGGCGGTGGGCGCGGAGGCGTTCGCGGCCTTCTTCGATCCAGTTGTTGAGGCGGGGCCAGGCGGTGATGAGGGCTTCGTGGGCGAGGTCGACGGTGTCGTCGTCGAGGGTGAGGAGCCGGGCGCGGGCGAGCCGCTCCACCACGAGCGCGGTCTCGCCCGGGTCGCCGAAGTCGAGTTCGGTACGGGGGACGGGGCGGCGGGTGTCCTGCGCGCCATCGGTGCCGGGGGTGATCAGCCGCAGCAGAACCAGCCGGGCCAGGCGTTGCCGTTCATCCGTGAAGTCCGCGAAGACATCTTCAGCGGTGCGGGCGATCGCTCCATGGGTACCGCCCGCCGCCTCATAGGCCGCCATGGTCAGGGTGCGGCCGCGGCGCCGGCGCCACGTCTCCCGTAACGCGTGGGAGAGCAGCGGCAGTCCGCCGGGCTCGCCCTCTGCTTCAGTGATGAGCCGGGCGGTCACCTCCCGCTCCACGATCAGCCCGGCGCCCTGGGCCGGTCCGACGACGGCCTCGCGCAGCTCGGCCGCGTTCATCGGCCCGACCACCAGGGACGCGTCGCTCAACGCGTCTGCGAGATCACGGTGTTCGGCGCAGCGACTGTAGAAGTCTGCCCGGACGGCGATGATCACACGCAGCCCGCTACCGGGATCCTGGGCGGTGAGGAGCCGGTCGATGAACCCAGCACGCTCGGCGGGGTCGGTGCACAGGGTGAAGGCTTCCTCGAACTGGTCGACCACCAGCAGGGTGTCACCCTGGGGGCTGCCGACCCTTTCGGACATCTTGGGGGTCAGTGCCGTGGCGTGGGCTCGCAGTGGGTGCTCGCCGGGCGTGAGGATACGGATCGCGGCCAGGCCCCGGCCTTCGGCACGAAGGGCTGGGATGAGGCCGGCCCGCAGCAGCGACGACTTCCCGCTGCCAGAGGGCCCGAAGACCGCGGCGAACCGCTGTTCACCGGTGAGCTCGGCCGCCCTCTCGATCAGTTGGCCCCGACCGAAGAACCGGTCGTGGTCCCCCGCCTCGAAGCGGGCCAGCCCCTGATACGGGCACTCGCCAGTGTCGTCCGCCGGAGCCTGGTGCGCGATCACCTCCGCCACCTCGCGCCAGCGCCGCTCCCACTCCCGCAGGTCACCGCCACACGCCTGGACATAGGCCAGAGTGACCTCCAGCGAGGGCAGTTGCTCACCGGCCGCCGCCCGCGACAGCGTCACCGCCGCATACGGAACCCCCCGCGCCATCACCCGGTAAGTGGGACCACCACTCTGTCGGCGCAGTTCCCGCAGATCATGAGCGAACCGCTGGACCGGTCCGGCCCCGGGATCGACCGGCACCTCACGACGTCCCACATCACCCATCCCTTCCAGTGGAGCCCCGGTTGAGGCTAGGAACCCGGCGAACACCCCCACAAGCCCGAATCCAGCCGCTGCCCGGATCAGCGGACACAGTGCCGGGCCAGGGACTTCCGCTGGAGGGACAAGGGTGCGCGCGTGCCCTGCGGCCCCGCTGGAGGTGGAGCTGGGTCGCGCCCCGTCCGGCCCCCGGGCACCAGCGCCACCGGCCGCCGTCCCTGCCCGGGGACGGAGCCAACCGGGAGAAGATCAAGGTGTTACCAGGCCCCAGGCCCCCTCGGCCTGGGCTCACATGTCCTGTCCTGGCCCGGCCCTGCCGGGTGTTGACTCACCTGGTCAACAGGGGGTGCGTATCCATCCCCGGAGCCGAAAACTCGGTCACAGAGGCCAGAGCGGCATGGGCGCGGGGCTATCGGATCAGGCCCGGTAGGGCCGCAGCGCCCGGGTGCAGCGGTCGAGGAGTGTGCCGTCCCCGCCGCGCACTGTCCGGCCGGGGGTGCATCCCGCGCGCTGTGCCACGGCGGCCGAGGCGGGGTTGTCCGGCTCTCCCTGGATCACCGCCTCCGTCGCGCCCTCGTCCGCCGCGTACCGGGTGGCCAGCGGGACCGCGCGCGTTGCCAGGCCGCGCCCCCGCCACGCCGGGTAGAGCCCGTACGCGACGTTCACCTGCCCCGGCGTCAGTCCCTCCCCCGCGAACCGCAGGTCGACCGTGCCCGCGAGGATCTCGTCCGCACCCGCCCGGATACCGAACGCCCGGAAGAGAAGCGCGTGTGCATCGGCTGGACAGCGAAGCATGTGGGGGGAGCGGCTGGGACGACGGTGGCGAGCGCCATGGGGCTGGTTGGGTGGCCCGGAAGCGAATGGCTCAGAGGCATCGCCTCACGGCGGCTGCCGTTCGGTCCGCGCCATGGTCGAGCGCGGGCGCGCGGGGGGCGGGGTCAGCATCCGGGGCCGATCGGCGGGGACGCGGTCAGGGCGAGGGCAGCGGTGCGCAACTCGGCGGCCCAGGTCTGCTGGTCGAGCCCGAGGGTGTATGCGGTACAGCAGGCACACGGGGGGATCAGTGCCGCGAAGGCGTGCTCCTGTGGGGTCCGGGTTTCGATCGTCTCCCCGTCATCCCGAGCCAGATCGGAGGGGGTGAGGTGTCCTTCGAGGAAGCGTGTGGCCAGTCGACGCAGGGCGTGACGCCGTGCCAGGGCCAGGTCGGGTATGGGGATCCGCGCCTCACCAAGGGCTTGCACGAACAGCTCGCGCAGGTCGCGCGGGTCCGCGGTGCGGGGCCAGCCTGCCAGCTCCCCGAGTGTGGGGGTGTCCAGCCCGGCCACCAGGGCTTCGGCGGCGATCATCGGCAGGCCCTCCGGGTTGAGCTCATCCGCGCGATAGCGGCACGCCGTCTCCCCCAGGAGCCAGCGCCCCCTGAGCTCGGAACCCACTATCCCCTCAGCTTCTTCCGCTTCTCCCATGGCCCCTACCATGCCAGCACCACTCCCCCTGGGGGGAAGGGAACCGTCCGTGGGCCAGGCTGACGCGGTGCCGCGGCCGGTCCGGCTTCACCGAGCCTTGCTCGTCTGCCCCTGCCCGCCGGCAGGCACGCGGGGCGGCCCGTGCCACGGGGCCGAGCTCCAAAGTGAACTCGGCCCCGACGGGTGGGCGGCCGTCATCGACCGCGACGGCAGCGGATGTCTCAGTGCCGTCCCATGCGTAGCCCCATCACCTTCTCTGCCGGGTGGTTCGTTCCCCTTCGAATACCGAATGGATGAAGGTGGTCGTGCGGGAACGCATGCCCACGCGGCGTTGCTCGATCATTTCCTCGGCCGGGGGATCGAAAGGCTGGCGGATCGGTTTGCTGTGCAGCTTCACCGCGCAGTCGAGGTCGGTGCAGAGGAGAAGGCCCACGGTATTCAGGCGTTTGCGCTTGTCCCGGGACGGGCGTCGAGCGGTGAAGAGGGAAACCTCGTTGAACCGGCGGGTGAACCGGCACAGGTCGCACATCATCGCGCGCGAGCCGTGTGCCGCGTCGTTCGGGGCTTGTCGCAGCAGCACTCCCAACGCCTGGTCGTCGTCCTCGGTGACGAGGTAGGCCCGTTGCGGGGAACGCAGGTCCCGCCATCCGAGGTAGTCGATTCGGTCCCACCGGACGTCGTCGAACCAGGTGGGCAGCCGAACCTTGCTGTCGATTGCGTCCAGGTTCACGATCGCGCCGCGTACCTCTTCCCTGGTCATCGGACGCATGACAGCTCCCGGCGCGTTGCCCACGCGCGGATGAACGTGCCGGTCGGGAAGGTGGGTGGAAGGGGTGGGAGAGTCCTTGGGGTTGGGGTACTGGACACCCGGGGTGCTCCTTGCTGAGAAGTCCGTCATGACAGCAAGAGCAGGCCGAGCGGCTCGACGAAGAGACCCACCCGCCCGCCGCGACATGCACGCGGTCTCGGAGGCATGGGCTGGTTCAGAGCACCGGAGATTCACGTCCGGTCCGCCGTCCGGCAGGGACGGCGTCAGGGAAACGGACGGCTAGGCGGTGCAGCGAGGCGCGCTCGGCGCGGGCCGAAACATAAAAATCCCTCTTCCAGGGCGCAGCGGGCCCAGAGCAGATCGACGGAGCGGGGCCAGGTTAACAACAGCTCCCGGAGCAGCGGCAACCGATTTGTTTGCCACGTGCTCCGCTCTGTGGAGGGCCAGGCCACCTGCCCGGCGGGCCGGTCGGCCTGACGTTGGACAGACCCCGCGCCCCGACACCCTGGACCGGTGACCGCGCGCGTTCACCCCGTCAGCCTGGACGCAGCGCTCGGACTCCCCACGCGGGCAGTCGAGGGCGTTTCCGGTTCGTCGGCACGGTCGCCCCTGTCGGATCCTCACACCTGGTCCGCGACCGGCGGCCACGTACTCATTTCTGCTGGCACCCCTCTCCCGCTCCATGGGGTGTGGTGGCGGGATGGGGGGTGTGGTGGTCGTCGTGGACCAGCGGGAGGAGGCACGCGGACTCTCAGGAGGTGGCCAGAGCGCCGCTCGCCAGTCCGAGTTCCGTCTCCGCGACGGTACGGGCCAGATCCGCGATGGGGGCGGTACGGGTGTCGGCGCTGCTGTTGATGTAGGCGCTGATCCCGTCGATCGCCACCAGGACACGTATGGCCGCGGCCCGTGGATCGGCGCAGCGGAAGAGTCCCGCGTCCGTGCCCGTCGCGATGAGCTGTTCGATGCGGCGGCACCAGAGGGTCTCCGCCTCGATGACGTGGTCACGGAGGACGGGGCGGTAGCGCGAGAGGTGTCGTGCGTTCAGCCAGAGCTTGCTGACGTTGTCGAACTCGGTGCACGCGATGAGGCCGAAGAAGCGCCTCAGGGTGCTCAGCGGGGTCTCGTGGCCGGGGCCGGGCGGCCCGTCCGGGAGGAGGCCGTCGAGTTCGGCCCGGGTGGCGCTGGTGAACGCCTCCGCGACCAGGGTGTCGGCGGCGGGGAAGTAGTGGCTGACCAGTCCGGGCTGGACCCCGAGCGTGTCGGCGACCCGCCGCAGGGTGACGCACTCCAGTCCTTCGGTGAGACCGATCCGCGCGGCGGTGCCGACGATCTCCTGGCGGCGTTCGGACGGGGCCTTGCGGGTTCGGGTGCCGGAATCTCTTGACGACATGGAGCGAATGCTATTGAGTGAGTGACCAATCGGCAATTGGCCGGGTGACCAATAACGATACGGCCGCGGCGAGCGCGGCCCGGTACGGCATCCCGCTCCGCCACCAGGGAGCGCTTCCCGTGCCCGTCCGACCGGCACCCCGGGCGCACCGTGCCGATCCCGGTCTCGCGGCGGGCAGTGCCCGCGCGCAGACCGGCGCACAGCACCTGTACAGGAGATCAACGTGCACGACACCCGCACCGATGCCGGTGAACTCGCCGATTACGGCTACCAGCAAGAGCTGAAACGGACCCTGTCCGCGTGGGCCGTGTTCGCGATCGGATTCGCGACGATCTCACCTGTCGTCGGGGTCTACGCCGTCGTCCAGCTGGGATTCGTCTTCGCGGGCCCCGCCTGGATCTGGGCGGTCGCCGTCGCCTTCCTCGGTCAGCTGCTCGTCGCCCTGGTCTACGCCGAGCTGTCCTCGCAGTTCCCGATCACGGGCGGCGTCTACCAGTGGGTGCGCAGGCTGGGCGGACCACGACTGGGCTGGCTGGTCGGCTGGATCTATCTGGCCTCCGCCGTGGCGTCCCTGACCACCGTGGCCTACCTGGGCGCGGGGTGGCTGCATATGCTCGTCGCCGACGGGGCGCTCTCGCCCGCCACCCATGTGCTCCTGGGCGTGGTCTTCGTCGCGGCGGCCCTCGGGATCAACCTCCTGGGCGTCAACCCGGTGAAGCACTTTCTCAACGCCGGGATCATCGCCGAGGGGGTCGCCTCGATCGCGGTGAGTGTGGTCCTGCTGCTCTTCGTCCACAACAACGGCTTCGGCATCCTCTTCGAGACGCTCGGAGCGGAGTCGGCCTCGGGCGGCTCCGTGCTGGCGGGATTCCTGACCGCGCTGGCGGTCGCGGGCTGGGCGTTCCTGGGCTTCGACGCGACCACCCAGGTGGCCGAGGAGACCGAACAGCCACGGCGCAGCGTCCCCAGGGCGCTCCTGCGCGCCTACCTCTTCGTCGCCCTCACGGTCCTGCTGACCGGGCTCGCCGTGACGCTCGCGCTGCGCGACCCCGGGCAGGCGGTCTCCGGCGCCCTCGCGGACCCGGTCTTCACCGCCGTCACCGACGGGCTGGGCGGCTGGAGCGAGAAGCCCTTCATCCTCCTCGTCCTGATCGCGTTCATCGCCTGCGCCATCTCGATCCAGACGTATATCGGCCGCGCCGTCTTCTCCTTCGCCCGCGACCGCCAGCTCCCCTTCTCCTCGAAGCTCGCCACCGTCGGGCCCCGCCAGATCCCGTATGTCTCGCTCATCGCGACGGCCGTCCTCGCCTGCCTCGGGCTGCTCCTCGGGCTGAACGGCAACGCCGCCGCGACCCTGATCGCGTTCGGCTCCGGCGGCTTCTACTTCGTCTTCCTCAGCGTCGCGGTCGTGGCGCTCCTCGCCCGGCTGAGGGGCCGCTGGAACCCCGGCGCCGGAGAGTTCAGGCTGGGCCGGGCCGGGCTGGTGATCAATACGCTCGCCGTCGTATGGCTGCTCTTCGAAGCCGTGAACATCGCCTGGCCCCGCGTGGAACTGGCCCCGGCCGACGGCAGCTGGGTCCACGTTGGTGAGAGGCGTTTGACAGGCCGACTCGGTGGTGCGGCCTTCGCGATCACACGGTGCTGGACCCTGACCGTGTGCTCCGAAAGG
>NZ_JBHVHF010000196.1:0-15588 GCF_042800315.1 Streptomyces sp. NPDC057638 | reverse complement strand
GTCCGGACCCTTCCGCCGCCAGCGGCTCCGCGCGCTCCGGCCGTGCCCCGGACCCGGGTTCCGCGCGCGGTGGCGCCCCGGTGCCGCCGGTCCCTCCCTCCGGCGCCGGTCCCGCGATCTCACCTCCCTCCGCTGACGCATCCCCGACCCGGGCGGGGGCGGGGCACCGGCCGTTCCTGGCGCCCGGCGCACCGCTGCCCGTCGTCCGCGCGCGGCGCGTGACCGGCGGGTACGGGGACGCTCCCCCGCAGCCCGCCCCGGCCACCGCCCGGTCCCAGGCGCGGACGCCCGCCGATCCCGTACGGACGGATCCGCCCCGACCCGGGGCCCGCCCGGTCCGGCCCGCCCCGGTGACGGTGCGTCCCTCCGGTCCGCTCCCGGTCATCGCCCGGTCCCCGCTGGGGCCGGTGCGCCGGATCCACGCCGTCGTCCCACCCCGTCCGGTACCACGGGCGGCCGACGGCGGTGTCGGAGACCGGCCCACCCGTCGCGGCCCCACGGGGGTGGACCAGACCGCCGCGCCCCGCGCGGAACCCAGCGTGCCGCGCCGGGAATCCGGCGCACCTGGCTCGGAACCCGCCGCGCCTGGCCCGGAATCCGCACCTGGCCCGCGACCCGCCGTACCGCGCCCGGACGGCGGACCAGAGCCCTCCCCGGCGCCGCGGCCACCCCGGCCGGTGCTGGGCGGGCAGTCGCTGGCACCGGCCTCGGCAGGGGACCGGCCCGCCGGGACCGGTCCCGCCATCGCTCCGGCCCCGCCGGGGCCGACGGGCGGCGGGCCGCTGTCACTTCAGCGGGCGGCGGCCGATGTCCCCGGGCGCGCGGCCCCCTTCCGTACCGCGTCCCGTCCGGGCGAACCGCACCCTCCCACGGCGTCCGCCGGGCAGTCGGGCACCCGGGGTGTGGCGCCGGGCCTCCCTGGTGAGAGCGCCTCCGCCGGGCCGCCGCGTCCCACGGGCCGCAGAGGGATCGGCGCACCGCTTCCCGTCCTCCCGGCCACCGCGACGCCCCTGCCGGGAGCGACGGGCGCGACGGGAGCGCCCGGCATCCCCGGCGTATCCGGCGTATCCCGTACGGACCCGGCCGCCGCCCCGCCCCGGTCCGTACGGGAGGCGCCGGAGGAGAGCGCGCCCCGTTCGCGAACGTCCGGGTCGGCGGAGGGCGGTGGCGTCGTGGTGCTGTCGCCCGCCGGGTCCGTCCCGGGGAGTGCGGAGCCGCCGCCCCTGCCCCTCGGCCCGGTGCGCGGCCGTCCCGGGGACCGGTCGGCCCCGGGCGCGAGTCCTACGGGCCCGGCCACCGGCCCGGCACCGCGCCAGCGGAGCGTGCCGCCCGTCCCCGCGCGACCGGTGCCGTCCGTGCTGAGGCGGGCCGTGCCCGGACCGGCCCCGGCGCCCGGTGCCGTGCGCGGCATGGCGGACGTGCGGCCCCGGGCCCGCCGACTCCTTCCGGACCGCCCGCTGAGGCCGACCGTCCAGCGGCGCCACGCGCCCATGCCCTCCGGGTCATCCACCCCCGTACAGCGGTCGGCCGTGCCCGTGACCTGGCGGCGTCCGGCACCCCCGGAACCCGGCGCGGCACGGTCGGCCGACCGGGCCGGCGGGGCGTGGGAGCCCAGTGGGTCCGGTGGGTCCGGTGAGCCCGGTGGATCCGGTGCGGACAGCACCACCCCGCCCGGGAACGGTCCGGTCACACGGGTGCGGCGGAGACCGGCCGCCACGGGGGCAGCGGCGGCCACGCCGACCGTGCCGTCCCCGACCGGCCGGCCCGCGCGGCGTTCCGCGCCGGATCCGTCGGATCGAGCGGGTCCGTCCCCGGCGCCGACCGGGGACCGGGCCGGTCCCCCCGCCCTCCCGGTGGTGCGACGCCACGCCCAGCGCCCCACCGCGGAGTCCCCGGCACCTCCGCGGCGGGCCGCGCCGACCGGGCGGACCGAGCGGATCGTGCAGCGCGCGGCGGCCGCCGCCGGGATCCACGGGGTCCCGGTGACGGCGGTCACCAAGCCGGTCCAGCGGTCCGGTTCCGGTGGTGGCGCACCGGCCACGGCGGAGGGCGCGGCCACCCCGGGCACGCGGACCCCCTCCGGGTCCGGCGGGCTTGACGGTGTCGATGTCGATGAGCTGGCCCGGCGGCTCTTCGACCCACTGAGCCGGTTGTTCCGTACCGAGATGCGGCGCGGACGGGAGCGGATGGGACGGCTGTACGACGGTCAGCGCTGACCGCGCGACACGCGGGGGCGCCACGACGAGCGGGAGCGGAGCGGGAGATGAACGGGAGAACGGGACAGCGATGACGGACGAGATCTTCGCGACGAGCGTCTTCTTCAGGCTCGCCATCGGAGGGGATGACCTCGGGGCCTTCCACACCTGTTCGGGGCTGGGGGCACAGGTGGAACTGGAGGAGTTCGCCGAGGGCGGCAACAACGGCTTCTCCTGGCAGCTCCCCGGGCGGATCACCTGGTCGAACATCACCCTGACCCGGCCGGTCACCGCCGACACGGCGAAGATCGCGCGCTGGCTGGACGAGATCATCCGGGAGGTCGAGCCCAAGGACGGCGAGATCGTCGCGCTCAAACCGGACCTCAGCCCCATCATCAGCTGGCAGGTGCTCGGCATCGTGCCGGTGCGCTGGCAGGGGCCGTCCTTCGACCCGGCGAACTCCCAGGCGGCCACGGAGACGCTGGAGATCGCGCACGGGGGTCTGCGTCCGGCCTGACTCCGCGCCGCCGCCCGCCGGGCGCGGCTCCCGTCAGACAGGCTCCGGACAGGCCCCCGCCCCCACCACTGCATGACCCACCGCGGACACCCAGCCGGAAGGAGGTGCGGGATGTCATCGTCGGCCCGGACGAGCCGTGCCCGCGCGCAGTTGATGATCCTGGAGCCGCCCGCGAAGGTCGGCGGCAAGCCGGGCGGCGCGCTGGCGCGGCTCAGACTCCAGTTCAACCCCAACACGCTCTCGATGAGCAAGAGCACCGAGTGGCGCCGCACCCCGTCCCGGATGGCGGGCCAGTCCGCCCTGCCCGAGTTCGTGGGCAGCGGGCCGCGCTCGCTCTCCCTCCAGGTCTTCCTCGACGCGACGGCGAAACACGACAACTCGGTGGAACGGGCGGTGGAACAGCTGATGCGGGCCTGTGTCCCGACCCCCGCCAGCCTGGCCCGCAAGGCCCCCGCCAGCCCCTGGGTGCGGTTCGACTGGGGCAGTGCGAAGACGACCTCGTTCGACGGGGTGCTCTCCCAGCTCTCCGTCACCTACACACTCTTCGACGTGGACGGGAAGCCGCTCCGCGCCACATGCGACCTCTCCATCGAGGAGGCCGCGGTCGATCCGCCGGGCCAGAACCCCACCTCCGGTTCGTATGACGCGCGCCGGACCCACCGGGTGGTCGCCGGGGACAGCCTGCCGCTGCTGGCCTGGAAGGAGTACGGCGATCCCACGCTCTGGCGGACGATCGCCGAAGCCAACGGCATCGACGACCCGATGGTCCTCGCCCCCGGTCAGGAGCTGATCGTCCCGGGGGCCGACGAGACCGGAGGGCGCGAGGACGGGACCGGACCCGGCGGCGCGCCGGAGTACGGCGGCGGTCCGGCCGGTCCGCCGTCCGTGGCGGCCGTGGGACGGGGGTCCTGGTGAGCGGAGAGGAGCGTGCCGGACGCTCGTTCGCCGTCGACCCGATCGTCGAGGCCCCCGGTGAACTGCCCCGGTTCTGGGCCACCCAGCTGGTGAGCTGCGCCGTGGACGAGAACGTGGGGCTGCCCCACAGCGCCCTGATCACCTTCCGCGACCCCCAGCACACCCTGCTCACCGAGACCGGGATCACCATCGGCACCCCGCTGCGGATCTCCGTGGTCACCGTCCGGGGCCAGGCCCGCCAGCGGCTGTTCACCGGCGAGGTGACCGCCCTGGAACTGGACACCGACACCACCGGCGCCTTCACCGTCGTCCGCGCCTACTCCCGGGCGCACCGGCTCCAGCGCGGCCGGAAGGTGGTGGCGTTCACCAACATGTCGATCGCGGACATCGTCCGCAAGGTGGCCACGGGCGCGGGCCTGAGCTGCGGCACGATCGACGCGCCCGCCACCACCTACCGCCACCTCGCCCAGGCGAACGTCTCCGACTGGGAGTTCCTCCAGTACCTCGCGGGCGAGAGCGGGGCGCGGCTGGGCGTGGACGAACGGGGGCTGCTCCAGTTCACCCGGCCCAAGCCCGCCGCGTCGGCGCCGTCCCCCGCGACCTCCGCCCTGCGGGACCCGAAGGTCCTCCAGTACGGGCGCAACCTGCTCGCCCTGCGGGCCGTGCTGACCAGCGCCGAGCAGACGTCCGACGTCGAGGTGCGCGGCTGGGACGTGAGGACCAAACGGCCGCTGGTGGCGCGGGAACCGTCCGTGGTCAGCCGGACGGTGACCCCCGGGCTCGCGGCGGCGAAGGTGAACGCGGCCTTCGGCGGCCGGGCCCGGCTGACCGTCACGGACACCCCGTACCGCACCCAGGCCGAGACCATGGCCGTCGCGGGTTCCGTGGCCGCCACGGCCAGTGCGGGCATCGGCGAGATCGAGGCGGTCTGCGAGGGCGACCCGGGGCTGCGCGCGGGTGTCCCCGTGGCACTGGGCAACGTCGGCCCCGCCTTCTCCGGGCGCTACACCGCGACCGCCGTCCGCCATGTCCTGGAACCGCAGGGCGGTTACCGTACGACCGTCAGCGTCAGCGCCGCCCCGGACCGTTCCCTGGCGGGCCTGGCCACCGGGGCCAACGCCCCCGCGCGGGCCCCGCGCATGCCCGGTCTGGCGATCGGTGTGGTCACCGACATCCGGGAGGAGGGCGGCGGCCAGCGCGGCTGGGTCCGGCTGCGGTTCCCCTGGCTCGACGACACCTACGTGAGCGACTGGGCCCGCACGGTGCAGTGGGGCGGTCAGGGCGGGGGAGGGGTGTTCGGTCCCGAGGTCAACGACGAGGTCCTCGTCGGCTTCGAACAGGGACGGCTGGACAGCCCCTATGTCCTGGGCGGGCTCTACAACGGCGTCGACACGCCCTCCCCGCATGATGTTCCGCTGGTCGACCGGACCAGCGGAAAGACCAACCGCCGTTCGCTGGTGTCGCGTACGGGCAACCGGCTCGAACTCCTCGACGCCCCGGGCGCGGGTCCCAGCGGGGTCCGGCTGACGACCGGTGACAAACAACTGGTGGTCAACCTCGACGAGCGGAGGAACAGACTGGAACTCACGGTGCTCGGCCCCGGGGGCCGCCGACAGCTCAGCTCGGTGACGCTGACTCCGACCGGGATCACCCTCGACGCGGGCACGGGTGAGGTGACCATCCGCGGGCGCTCGGTCCAGATCGAGGGAAAGGCACAGGTGGCGGTGGAGGGAGGGCTGCTCGCCGTGCTCAAGGCCAAGCTGATCCGTATCAACTAGCCGGTCCGTCCCGACCGCTGGGGCGAACCCCGCGCCCGCCACCGCCCGTACCGAACCGTCCGCCAGCACCACCCTCGTACGCCCATACGCCCGTACGCCCGTATCGAACCGTCCGCCACGACCACGCCATACCGAACCGAGGAGAGCCCGCCATGCCCCCCGCAGCCCGCACCGGTGACGCCACGGCCCACGGCGGTGTCCTCGCGCTTCCGCCGGGTGCCGTCCGGGTCGTCACCGTACTGATCAACGGCCGTCCGCCCGCCGTCACCGGGAGCATCCACACCTGTCCCCTGCACCCCGTGCCGCCACCGGCCAATCTCGTGCTGCCCAACCCGGCGGCCCTCGCCACCGGTCAGGTGCTGATCGGCGGGCTGCCCGCGGCGCGCGTACGCGACCTCACCACCTGCGGGGCGATGATCGTCAGTGGTGCGCCGAACGTGCTGATCGGGGGAGCGCCGTGAGCGAGCGTTTCATCGGGCGCGGCTGGGGCTTCCCGCTGCGGGTGGGGCCCACGGGCGGGATCGCGATGGTGGAGCGGGACCGGGAGATCGAGGAGGCGATCCGGCTGGTCCTCGGCACCGCGCCCGGGGAGCGGCCGATGCGCCCGGACTTCGGCTGCGGCATCCACGACCATGTCTTCGCCCCCGGCGACGGCGCCACGGCCGGGCGCGTCGCCGACCAGGTGCGCTCGGCGCTGGAGCGCTGGGAGCCCCGGATCGAGGTGGCCGAGGTGCTGGTCTCCTTCGACGCGGTCGAGGAGGGCACCCTCTATATCGACGTGCGGTACACGGTCCGCTCCACCAACGACAGCCGCAACCTCGTCTTCCCCTTTTACACCATCCCGTACGCCCCGGTCCCGGGCGGCGGCGACGGGACACCCGGGGGAGGCGCCTGATGGCCCTGCCCTCACCCAACCTGGACGACCGGCGGTTCCAGCAACTCGTCGACGAGGCCAAGCGCTATGTCCAGCAGCGCGCGCCGGAGTGGACCGACCACAACGTCTCCGACCCCGGTGTCACCCTCATCGAGACCTTCGCCTATATGGTCGACCAGCTCCTGTACCGGCTGAACCGGGTACCGGAGAAGAACTACGCCGCCTTCCTCGACCTGCTCGGCATCCATCTCTTCCCCCCGGCCGCCGCCACCGCCGAGGTCGACTTCTGGCTCTCCGCGCCCCAGCCCGAGACGGTCACGCTCCGCGCGGGCACCGAGGTCGCCACCGCCCGCAGCGAGACCGAGGAGGCCGTGGTGTTCGCGACCACCGAGGACCTGCCGATCGTGCCCAGCTCGCTGGGACGGCTGGTGACGGTGACGGTCGCGGGCGAGCGCGCCGACCGTACGGCCGAGCTGACGGAGGGCCGGGACATCCGCTGCTTCCAGGCCCGCCCCGAACCCGGTGACGCGCTGCTGTTCGCGCTGCCCGCCGCCGTACCGCGCTGCGTCCTCGCCGTACGGCTGGACAGCCGGGTCGAGGGCGTCGGCGTCGACCCGCGACAGCCACCCCTGGTGTGGGAGGTGTGGGACGGCGCGCACTGGGCCGCCTGCGAGACCGGTACGGACTCCACCGGCGGACTCAACCGGCCCGGTGAGGTCCTGGTGTACGTCCCGGCCGGACACACCGTGTCGGTGATCGGCGGCACCCGCGCGGGCTGGCTCCGCTGCCGGGTCACCGCCGCCGAACCCGGCCAGCCGTTCTACTCCGAGTCGCCGACCCTCCGCGAGGCGGAGGTGTTCACCGTAGGCGGCACCATGACCGCCGAACACGCCGAGACCCTCACCGACGTCCCGCTCGGCGCCTCCGAAGGGGTCGCGGGCCAGCGGTTCCGTATCGCCCGGCCGCCCGTCCTGCTCGACGGGGAGCCGCCCGTCGTCGAGGTCTCCTCGGGCGACGGCTGGGAGCGCTGGACCGTCGTGGAGCACTTCGGCGGCGCGGCGCCCGAGGACCGCGTCGTCCTCCTGGACGCCACCCAGGGGGAGTTCCACTTCCCGCCCGCCGTGCGCGAACCGGACGGGACGCTCACCACCTACGGCGCGGTGCCGCCGAAGGGCGCCCGGCTGCGGGTCCCGCGCTACCGCACCGGCGGGGGAGTGGCCGGGAACGTCGCCCGGGGCGCCATCTCGGTGCTGCGCAGCTCCGTACCGTACGTGGCGCGGGTGGAGAACCGGGAGGCCGCCGTCGGCGGGGTCGACGGCGAGACCGTCGCCAACGCGAAGGCGCGCGCCCCCCATGTGCTGCGCCTCCAGGAACGGGCCGTCACCGCGGCGGACCACGAGACCATCGCCGTCCAGGCCGCCCCCTCGGTGCGCCGGGTCCGCTGTGTGCCCGCCCCGGCGGGCGGGGACGGCGCCGTACGGCTGCTCGTGGTGCCCGACGCGGTCGCCGACGCGGGCGACCGGCTCCGGTTCGAACAGCTCATCCCCGCCGAACGCACCCTCGCCGCCATCGCCGAACGGCTGGACGCCCGACGGCTGCTGGGCACCCGGATCGTGGTCGAACCCCCCGCGTACCAGGGCGTGACCGTGGTCGCCCGGCTGCTGACGGCGGACGGCGCGGACCGGGTGCGCGAGGACGCGCTCGACGCGCTCTTCCGCTACCTCAACCCGCTGCGCGGCGGCCCCGACGGCACCGGCTGGCCCTTCGGACGACCGGTCCAGTACGGAGAGGTCTTCGCCGTCCTGCAACGGGCGGCGGGCGCGGGGCTGGTCGAGGAGGTGCGGCTGTTCCCGGCGGACCCGATCACCGGCCGACGCGGCGCGCCCGCCGAGCGGATCGACATCGCCCCCGACGCCCTGGTCTTCTCCCATCAGCACCAGGTCCAGGTCCACCCGGGCGCGGACGACCGTCGTGGCGCGGGCGGTGGCGCATGAGCAGGGCGGCCGTCCCGGGACTCGCCTCACGCCATCCGATCGGCGCTCTGCTGCCCGACCTGTACGCGGAGGACGATCTGGCCCAGCGGTTCACCGCCGGTCTCGACACTGTGCTGGCACCCGTTCTGAGCGTGCTGGACAATCTGCCCGCCTACTTCGATCCCCGGCTGGCGCCGCCGGACTTCCTGGTCTGGCTGGCCTCCTGGGTGGGGGCCGAACTCGATCCGGAGTGGCCCCCCGAGCTGCGCCGGGCCGTCGTGGGCCGGGCCGTCGAACTGCACCGGTGGCGCGGCACCCGGCACGGCCTGGCCGAGCGGCTGTGGCTCTGTCTCGGCCTGCGGGCCGAGATCTCCGACGGCGGCGGCACCTCGTGGTCGACCAGCGCCGGATCCGTGCCGCCGGGCGCGCCCACCGGGGAGGTCGTGGTACGGGTCTGGTCCGGCGGCGGTGCCCGGGTGGACCGGGAACAGGTCCTCGACCTCGTCCGGATGTCCACCCCCGTCCATCTGAACTGCCGGGTCGAGATCCTGCCCGGACCGCCCGGCGAGGCAGGGAGCTGACGCGATGCGCTCATGTCCGGTGTGCGAGGCGGCCAATGAGGACACGGACGACTTCTGTGGCGTCTGTGGCTCGTATCTGGGGTGGTCCCGTCCGCCGGGGTCGCCCACCGCGCCCGCTGCCTCGGGTGGGCCTGGTGCGCCGGGTGGTTCCGCCGCGCCCGCTGCTTCCGGTACGCCTGGTGGTTCCGGTACGCCTGATGGTTCCGCCCGTCCTGGTGGGCCTGGTGGGCCTGGTGCACTTGGTGGGTCCGCCGCTCCGGCCGTCCCGAACACTCCGCCCGCGCCGGGTGGTTCCGCCGCGCCCGCCGCCCCGGCCGCTTCCGTTCCGTCCGCGCCGACCGGGACGCCCGTCGCGCCGCCCGCCGCCGACGGGGGGCCCATGACCGCCGGGCCCGGCCCGGGGCCCGCGCCCGTGGACGGGGCCGCCCGGCCCCCGGCGGGCACCGGCTCCGCCGGGGCGGACAGCCCGCCGCCGCGTGTGCCGCCCCGGCCCTCGCGGGCCCCGCGTACCTCCCCGCCCGCTCAGCGGCCCCAGCCCGCCCCGCCCGCCCAGCCGCCCAGTCCCGCCACGGCGGACCCCGTGCCGGTCCAGCCCGCCAAGCCGATCGCCCCCCGGCCCGTCGTCCGCGCGGTGCCCGTGGCCGAGGCAGCGGGAGGCGTGCCCTGCCCCTCCTGCGGTCAGCCCAACCGGCCGGAACGCCGGTTCTGCGGACGCTGCGCCGCGCCGCTGACCACTCCCGGCGCGCCCGCGTCCCTGCCCTGGTGGCGTGGACGGTGGGCCCGGCGCCGTGGGCCCGGCGGATCGGGGCGTGGTCTGCGGCGCCTGGTCGCCGTGCTGGTACTGGCGGCGCTGGTGATCGCGGTGGTGCTGCTGCTGCCGACCCTGCGGGCCCTCGTCGAGGACACCCGCGACAAGCTCGGCAAGCCGTCCCGGATCAGTCCGGTATCGGTCAGCGCGACCGCCTCGGTCCCGCGCCACCCCGCCGGTGACGCCGTCGACGGATTCCACAACCGCTACTGGGGCGCGCCCGCGCTCGGCGACTCCCTCACCTTCACCTTCGGATCGCCGTTCCGGCTGGTCAATCTCGTGGTCCATGTCGGCGTCTCGAAGAAGGCCCAGGAGTTCCGGGGCCAGGCCCGGCCCACCGTGGCCGATCTCGTGGTGACCTCGGCGGACGACCGGGTCACCACCAAGAGGATCACCTTCGGCGACCGGCCGGGCGAACAGTCGGTGCGGACCGGATTCAGCGAGGTCGTCAAGGTCACCCTCGTCCTGCGTTCGGCCGCCGGTCTCGGGCCGGGGCGCCATCTGGCCCTGGCAGAGGTCGAGTTCTTCCGCCGGACCTGAGCCGGAGCCGGGGGCTCCCCCGGCGGGGCGTCGCCCCGCCGGGCGCCGGGAGCGTGACCGGGTGTACGCGCTCCGCGCCCACCGCGCGGCCCTGTGGTGTCGCGCGGGACACTAGTGGTGTGTGGGGGGCCGTGCCGCCGTCGGTACGGGCGCGCTGGCCGCCCCCGTACGCGGCGTTCCCGGGGGCGACCGGGGACGGTCGCCCTCCGATGGCAGGGCCTGCCCCCACGGCGTCAGGGATCACCCCGCCAACAGCGGGGACAGCGGGAGGTCACCATGCCGGACGAGCCGCTGACACAGCGTGAACGACGGGAGTGGGAGTCGCTGGAACGGGATCTCAGGGGCGACCGGGCTCTGGTGCGGCACACCCGGCTGGTGTCCGCGCGGTGGCGCGGCAAGAGGGTGCTGCTGCCGCTGATGGCGGTGGCGTCGCTGGTGCTGCTCTGCTGGGGCGTGGTGACCTCGGAGCCCGCCGTGATCGCCGCGTTCGGGGTGGTGTGGACGGCGACGGTGATCGGAGCCTTCCGGATACTGTTCCGCTCCTTCTCGTGAACTGAGCCGGAGATGCGCCGCCTACGGGCATGTCCTCCCAGGGCGAGCCCGTGCGGTACTTCCACGTGATCGCCGGTTGTCCCCCCACGGTCGGTGGTCTTCATCCCGGCACGGTGTCCGTACCACCCGGTGCGAGGATCATGTCGACCAGGTGGTCGAGGGCCGCGGCCGACCCGGGGTCTCATCGCCACGCCACGCCGGTGGGCGCCGCGCACGCGGAGTGGTCCCGGGCTCACCCCCCGGCCCGGGCTTCGGCCTCGCGCGTGGCGGCACCGGTCCGCGGCCGACGGGAACGGCCGCGCACCGGTTCTGGTCAGGCGGTGTGGAGCCTGAGGCCGTAGCGGCCGAGGATCTCGTTCACGGGCTGGAACCAGGTCTGGCCGCCGGAGGAGCAGTTGCCCCAGCCGCCGGAGGTGACGCCCTGGGCCTGGTCGCCGCTGATGAACGCGCCGCCGGAGTCGCCGCCCTGCGCGCAGACGCTGGTCTTGGTCATCTGGTGCACGGCGCCCTGGCTGTAGTTGACCGTCTCGTTCTTGGCGAGGACGGTGCCGCAGTGCCACTTCGTGGTGGAGCCCGAGCGGCAGATCGACGCGCCCACGGGCGCCTCGGCGGAGCCGCGCACCAGCCGGTCCGGGATGACACCCCAGCCGAGGACGACGGGCACGGTCCACCAGCCGCTGTGGATGCCCACGTACGCGTAGTCGTCTCCGGGGAACGAGGAGCCCTGGAAGGTGCCCATGGCGGAGCCGTCCCAGCCCCGCACCGCCGCCCCGGCCCGACCGCAGTGGCCGGCCGTCACGAATCCGCCGTGCACGGAGAAGCCGATCGAACAGCGCACGTTGCCGGTGTAGTAGGGGTCGCCGCCGACGGTCCCCGCCGCGTAGGTACGGGGCGCGGTGGCCACCTCCGCGACGGTGACGGGCCCGTTCGCGCGCGCCTTCCCGACGAAGGCGCGCACGGCGGCGTCCTCCCGTTCGGCCCGTACGACGGTGACGACGACGGTGTTCGCCTTCGGGTCGACGTGCCAGCCGGCCACGCCCTGCGGCGCGGTGAGCCGGTCGAGGCGGGCCTTGGCCCGGTCGAGGGCGGCGGCGCTGTGGCGGACCATCCGGGTGTCGGCCCCGAGCGCCCGTATCCCGGCCTCCTCGGCGCGGTCGGTGAGGGCGACGACGAGCCGTCCCGAGGAGGGGTCGAACCAGGAGCCCGCGTATGTGCCACCGGCTGTCCGCCGGGCTGACCGCTCCGCCTCCGTCGCGGCCTTCTCCGCGCGGAGCCGTTCCGCGGCCTGCGCCGGGGTCAGGCCGAGGTCCTGTCGGAGGGCGTCGAGCACCCCGGTCGAGGCCGCCGGGGCGACGGGCGAGGACGGTGGGGGGAGCGGGGCGGCGTTCGCGGCCCCGGCGGGGACGGCGCCGAGGCCGAGCGTCAGTAACAGGGCCGCGATGGAGGAGCCCAGGGTGGTGGTGCGTTTCATGAAGCCTCCAGGTGCGGGGAGTCGGACAGCCGAGAGCGTTCCGACGAAGTGCGGGCCGTTACCCTAACCGCCTTGATTTGACAGGTCCATATCAAATGCGACAGTGTCGCCGGGCCCGCTCTCCCGCCCTCGCCCCGGATGGCCCGGCGGGCCCGCCGGCGACCGGTCGCCCGTTCCCCCGGAGCCGTACGACCGGCGGTCCGGGGCGCGCCGGTACCCCACTCGGTCCGGTGTCGGCGTCGCCGCCGGAGGTGTCGGTGGCTTGTGTGGCGGCGGTGCCCATGCCGGGTCGAACCGGCGCCGCGACGACGGGATCCGGCTGGACACCGGGACCGGGTGCGGGAACCGCGCCGGCGGCAGGGGTGCGCGGCGCGAGGTGAACCCCCTCCACTTCATACCCCCCTAGGGTATCCTCGGCAGGGAGGTGCGGCCCCTGTCCGCGCCCCGGACCCGGGGAGGGGTGCGCGTGCACACCGAGGGATTCGCCACGGACGAGTACACGGCGGTACGGGAGACCTTCGAACGGCTGGTCAGGGACGGGCGGGAGACCGGCGCGGGGCTCTCGGTCTGGCGCGGCGGCCAGGAGGTCGTCCGCCTCGGCGGCGGCTGGGCCGACGCCGGGCGGACCCGCCCGTGGAGCCCCGGCACCCTGGTCCAGCCCTACTCGGTCTCCAAGCCGTTCGCGGCGCTCACCGCCCTGGTGGCGGTCCGCGACGGCGCCCTGGAGCTGGACGAGCCCATCGCGCGCCACTGGGAGGCGTACGGAAGCCACGGCAAGGACGGCACCACACTGCGTCAGGTGCTCACCCACCGGGCGGGCCAGCCCCGCTTCCCCGAAGCGGCGGCCCGGCTCCATCCGCTCGACCACGCCGGGCTGCGGCGCGCCCTGGAGCGGGCGGCGCCCGAGTACCCGCCCGGGACCAGGACCGGGGAACACGCCCTGACGTACGGGCATCTCATCGACGGCGTTCTGCGCGCCTCGGCGGGGACCACACTGGGGGAGCTGTTCAACGCGACGGTCCGGCCCGCGCTGGGGATCGACGCCTGGTTCGGGGTGCCGGAGGCGGAACTGGGGCGGGTCGCCGACCTGGAGCACGCCGCTCCCGGCTGGGCCGGGGCGCTGCCCTCGGCGTCCTGGCTCCGCGTTCCCGCCGGGCCGCTCGATCCGGCCGTGACCAACACCCCCGCCTGGCGGCGGTCGGTCTTCGGCGGGGTCGGTCTGCACGCCAGTGCCAGCGCGGTGGGCGCGTTCTTCGCCGGGCTCACCGACCCGGACGGGCCGGTGGCCGGGCTGCTCGGCCCCGCCCTGCACCGGGAGTACCTGGCCGCCCAGACCACCGGACACGACGAGGTCTTCGACACCGAACTCACCTGGACGCTGGGGCTGCTGCGGGACGCGGGGAAGATCGCCAAGGGTGGGATCGGCGGCTCCGCCGCCTGGTGGTCGCTCCGCCATGGGCACGCCGTCGCCTATCTCACCCGGCGGCTTGAGGACCATGGGCGGGTCGCCGGGATCGCGGCGGCGCTGGGTGACGATCTGACGGTCCGCGCGGACGGCTGAGGGCGGCGGGACGCGGGGGGCGCGGGGGCACTGAGGGCACGCCGGGCCGCGGGCGCTCCCCATATCGGGGCCCGGGGCCGTCCGTTGTCCGGCCGGAGTGGGACCGCCGAGCGGTCCGGCGAGGCCCCCCGGACCGTTCCGGGGCCCATCCGCGGTGACCACCGGGGCTCCCGGCGCGGTGTGACGCGGTCCGCGCCGGGAGTCGCTACGGGCGGTGTGACTCAGCCGCTGTGCCGTGCCGCCGGGGTCCGTGGCGCGGGTGTGCCGGACGTGGTGGTGGGTGCGGACCGGGGTGTGAGCCGGGCGACCAGCACGGCGAGCACCACACCGCCCGCGACGGCCAGTGCGGCCCATCCCGGCAGCGCGTCGGCGCCGACGTCCCGGGCGAGCAGGGTGCTGCCCAGGGCGGATCCCGCGGCGGAGCCGAGATACATCGCGGCCATCTGGAAGGCGACGACGGGCATGACCTGCTCGGTGCGGTCCCGGGTGAGCGCCTGTTGCAGGACCGGCACGCTGACCCAGCCGCTCGCGCCCCACACCGCGGTGGCGATCAGCCAGGCCGCGGGGTGGTCGACCAGCCAGACGACGAGGAAGGAGGAGAGCAGGAAGGCCGGGACGACCGGCATCAGCCGCCGGGGACCCAGGGTGTCCAGCGGTCGGCCGATCAGGCCGGAGCCGAGGACGCCGCCGACGCCCCAGGCCCATACGAGGGCGAAGCCCCAGCCGTCCAGGCCGCTTTCGTCGGCCATCGGCAGCAGATAGGTGTAGAGGCCGAGGCTGGCCACCCCCAGGACGAAGGAGAGCGCGATACCGAGGGCGACGCGGGGGTCCCTGAGCAGGGCGCCGTTCCCGGACCGGCGGGAGGCGGGGAGCTGGGGGAGCGTGCCGGAGCGCAGGGCGAGGGCGAGCATGCTCAGCGCGCCGATGAGCACGACGAAGCCCATCGTCCCGCGCCACCCCACGTGTTCGCCGATCAGCATGCCCAGCGGGACGCCCGCGACGGTTCCCGTGGACAGACCGAACGTCACCATCGCCATCGCGCGCCCGCGTTCGTGGTCGGCCACGAGGGCCCCGGCCGTCGCCGTGGCGACCGCGGTGAGCACACCGGCGCCCGCGCCCGCGACGACGCGGGAGGTCAGGAAGACCCCCAGGTCCGGTGCGAGTGCGGTGGCGAGGTTGCCGAGGTTGAACGCGCCGAGCGCGACCAGCAGCGCGGTCCGGGTCGATCCGCCGACCAGGAGGCGGGAGAGGAACGGGCCCGCGGCCGCGTAGGCGGCCGTGAACGCGGTGACGCCCAGCCCGATCGCACCGGCCGTCGTGGCCAGGGAGTCGGCCATCTCCGGCAGCACACCGGCCAGGACGTAGGCGTCGACACCCAGGGAGACCGCGGCGACGACCAGCGGCCAGATCCTCCCGATCACGCGGAACCCTCCTCGGCCCCGGCCGTGGCCGCTTCCTCGTAACCGGCCAGGATCGTCCGCACGAGGCCGGGGAACCGGGCCTCAAGGTCCTCGGCGCGCAGCCGGATCATGCACTTGCGCCCCTCGGCGCGGACGAAGACGACCCCGGATTCCCGCAGCAGGCTCGTGTGGTGGGTCAGCGTCGAGCGTGGCAGGTCGGGACCGAGCTCCAGGCTGTCGACCTCGCCGCGCTCGGTGAGGACGCGGACCATCGTCAGGCGCAGGGGCTCACTGAGCGCGAACAGCACGCGCGGGAGCGCGCCGACAGGCTCTTTCCGGAACTTCGGTGCGCTCAGTTCCCGTGCGCCGTCGATCAGTTGTTCAAGAGAGCGTCAGTTCAGCGGCAGCCGGGCGACCAGCAGC
>NZ_JBHVHF010000195.1:0-15589 GCF_042800315.1 Streptomyces sp. NPDC057638 | reverse complement strand
CGCTTCGCCCGGGACGCGGGCCGACCGTCTGTGGAGCGCGGCCACACGGCAGGGGGAGACAGGGGGAAACGATGGCGATCGGGCGCTACGCGGTGGCCGGGGCGGTGGGTCTCGCGCTCCTGGTCATGCTGTTCGGGGAGTACGAGAGCGACAGTGACGACTTCGGCGGGGACGAGCCCAAGAGCTCCGCCTCCGCCGCCGCCAAGGGGCCCGTGCTCGACCGTGACCGTACCCGGGCGCTGCTGCCGCCCCGGGACGTCCTCAAGGGCTGGACCAGCGTCGGGGTGGCCACCGCCGACGATCTGACCCGGTTCCCGGGCCATCAGTGCTCCGGCACGGCCGCGCCCGTGTGCGCCAAGGCCGTCTCGTACGGCAAGTCCCTCCACAGCAAGGTCGACGGCGGACGGATCATGTTCTCCGTCTATGGCTACCAGAGCGCCAAGGCGGCCCGGAGCGCCTTCCCGCATCTGTGGAAGCTCGGGCATCTGCCGCTGAAGCCGCCGCTGACCCGGGTCAAGATCGGCGGGTCGCTGGGGGAGGAGTACCGGGCCCAGCGCGGGCTCACCAATCTGGACGATCCCGGCGCGACGGTGCAGATGCGGGTCGGCACCACGCTGTTGCTGGTCGAACACGGCGGGGCGGGCTCACGCCAGCTCGACGAGGAGCGGCTGAGCCAGCTCGCGGGCATGCTCGCCGAGCGCTCCCGGCAGGCGCAGAAGGGCGAGAAGCCCTCCGCCAAGCTGCGCGGATGAGAACGACCGGGCCGGGGGCGTTACGGAGCGCGGGCGCGCCGGTACCCCGACCGGTCGGACGATGTACGGTGCCCCGCCCGGTCGGACGATGTCCGGGCGCCTGGGTCGCGGCACGGCCGGCCGGGTCGCCCCCGCGAAGACCTCGCACGGCCCCTCCGCGAACGCGCCGCACACCGCCCCGGCGGACCGCTCCCACGCCGACCCCCGCACCGCCCCGGCGGACCGCTCCCGAACCGGCTCGCGCACCGCTCCCGCGCACCACCTCAGCACCGATCCCGCCCGGAGCCCCGCGTCCGGCCCCCGCGCCGACCCCGCCCCTCGCCCCCGGAACCAACCCCCGTACGGGCCCCGCACCGGGCCCCGGGCCGGGCCCCGGGCCGGTCGCCGAAACCGGCCCGCGGCGCACGGGGTACACCACACGCCCCCGGCGCACGCCCCTCGTTAAGGTGGGCGTATGAGCACCAGCGCGCCCGTCCGTTTCGACCGCGGACACACCGACGACCTCATCACCTTCCTGACCGCAGCGCCCTCCCCGTACCACGCGGTATCCGCCGCCGCCGAGAGGCTGGAGAAGGCCGGGTTCCGGCAGGTGCGGGAGACGGACGTCTGGGACTCCACCGCCGGGGGCAAGTACGTCATCCGCGGCGGCGCCCTCATCGCCTGGTACGTACCGGAGGGAGCCGATCCGCACACGCCGTTCCGGATCGTCGGCGCCCACACCGACTCGCCCAATCTGCGGGTCAAGCCCCAGCCCGACACCGGCGCGCACGGCTGGCGCCAGCTCGCCGTCGAGATCTACGGCGGCCCGCTGCTCAACAGCTGGCTCGACCGCGATCTCGGACTGGCCGGACGACTCACCCTCCGTGACGGCTCCCAGCGGCTGGTGAACATCAACCGCCCGCTGCTGCGCGTCCCGCAGCTCGCCATCCATCTCGACCGCTCGGTGGTCTCCGATGGGCTCAAGCTGGACAAGCAGCGCCATATGCAGCCCATCTGGGGTCTGGGCGAGGTCCATGAGGGCGATCTGATCCGCTTCCTGGAACAGGAGGCCGGGATCACCGAGGGTGAGGTCACCGGCTGGGACCTGATGACCCACTCCGTCGAGCCCCCCGCCTACCTGGGCCGCGACCGTGAGCTGCTGGCCGCCCCCCGGCTGGACAACCTGCTGTCGGTGCACGCGGGCACCGCCGCACTCGCCGCCCTGGCGGGCGCGGAGGGTGGCGAGCAGCTGGACGCCATCCCCGTGCTGGCCGCCTTCGACCACGAGGAGAACGGCTCCCAGGCGGACACGGGCGCGGACGGCCCGCTGCTCGGTTCCGTGCTGGAGCGTTCGGTCTTCGCCCGCGGCGGCGGTTACGAGGACAAGGCCCGCGCCTTCGCCGCGACCGTCTGCCTCTCCTCCGACGTCGGCCACGCCGTCCACCCCAACTACGCGGAGCGGCACGACCCGACGCACCACCCGCGCCCCAACGGCGGCCCCATCCTCAAGGTCAATGTGAACCAGCGGTACGCGACCGACGGCGCCGGACAGGCCATCTTCGCGGCGGCCTGCGAGCGGGCCGGGGTGCCGTGGCAGTCGTTCGTCTCCAACAACGCGATGCCGTGCGGCACGACCATCGGACCGATCACCGCCGCCCGGCACGGGATCCAGACGGTGGACATCGGCGTCGCGTGTCTGTCGATGCACAGCGCCCGCGAGCTGTGCGGCGCGGCCGATCCGTATCTGCTGGCGAACGCGCTGGTCTCGTTCCTGCGGGGCTGACGCCCCCCGCGCCCCGGTCCGCGACGGCGGGCCGGGGCGCACCGGAGCTGGAGGGGGCCGGGGCGCGGGGGCCGGTCAGTGCGCCAGACCCGCGAGGACCAGCGGCAGCCGGGTCACCCCGCCGGGCGTGACCCGCACCGGGACGCCCCAGTCCTGCTGGTGCACATGGCAGGCGGGATACGGCTCGTTCGGGTCGTCGTCACAGGACGCCGCCATCGCCGACACATGGAGCACGCCCTCGCCCCCGGGCACCGCGGTCGCGTCCACGACCAGCTCACGGTCGAGACCGGTGCCGGTGCCCGCCCCCGAGACCAGCAGCTCCGGCGGGGTCGAGGAGACCACCAGCCGGGTGGAGGGACCGTAACGGGTGTCGAGCTTCTGCCCGGCGGGCGCCTGGAAGACCACGTCCAGCCGCAGCGCCCCCGGCGCCACATCGGTCGCCGCGCGCCGGGTGCGATGGGCGACCGGATCGACCCGGACCGCCTCCTCGGGCAGCCGCAGCCGGGTCAGCCGGTGCCGGGCCGACTCGACCACCACGATCTCGCCCGTGTCCTCGCCGCCGAGCAGCACCGCGCCCGAGGGTTCCCGCAGATCCGTCGCGAGGGTGGTGACCCGCCCGCTCACCGGGTCGTAGCGGCGCAGCGCGTGGTTGTAGGTGTCGCTGACGGCGACCGAGCCGTCGGGCAGCGCGGTGACCCCGAGCGGATGCTGGAGCAGCGCCTGACCGGCCTCGCCGTCCCGGTGTCCGAAGTCGAAGAGCCCGGTGCCGACGGCGGTACGGACGGTGTACTCGACGGCGCTACTGGACCCACTGGCCCGACCGGCCCCGCCCGGCTCGCTCGCCTCGATCCAGCGCAGCGCCGAGGTCTCCGCGTCGGCGATCCACAGCCGCTCGCCCGCCGCCGCGAGCCCCGACGGCTGGGCGAACCATGCCTCGGCGGCCGGACCGTCGAGCAGCCCCTCGTTGGTGGTGCCCGCCGCGACCCGTACGGCCCGCGCCTCCGGGTCGTACACCCAGATCTGGTGCGTCCCCGCCATGGCGATCCACAGCTCACCGCGCCACCAGGCCAGGTCCCACGGCGAGGAGAGGTCGACCTCCCGGGCGGGCCCGGAGGTCGCCGAGCCCTGCCACCACTGGCGGCCGGTGCCCGCGAGGGTGGTGGTCTCGCCGGTCGCCGGGTCGAAGCGGCGCAGCGCGTGGTTGACGGTGTCGGCGACGGCGACCGTGCCATCGGGCAGGGCCGCGAGCCCTTGCGGCTCGTTGAAGCGGGCGCTGTCCGCGTCGCCGTCGGCCAGCCCGCGCTCCCCGGAGCCGATCCGGCGCACCAGGCTCTCGCCGTCGGCGGCCAGCTCCACCAGCTGATGCCGGGTGGAGTCGGAGACGAGGAAGTTCCCGGAGGGCAGCCGCAGCACCTTCCCGGGGAAGCGCAGCTCGGTCGCGGCGGGCTCGGGCGCCACATAGGGCCCGTCGCCGCGTCGCAGGGTCCCCTTGGCCTCGTGGACCGCCTCCAGCTCGGTGACCAGGGCCTCGATGGCGTGGGCGTGGCCCTCGCCCGCGTGCTGGGCGACGACATACCCCTCGGGGTCGATCACCACGAGGGTGGGCCACGCCCGTACCGCGTACTGCTTCCAGGTGGCCAGCTCGGGGTCGTCCAGGACCGGGTGGTGCACCTCGTAGCGCTCCACCGCGTCGACGACGGCCCGGTGGTCGGCCTCGTGGACGAACTTCGGCGAGTGGACGCCCACCACGACGGTGGTGTCGCGGTGGCGTTCCTCCAGCTCACGCAGCTCGTCGAGGACGTGGAGGCAGTTGATGCAGCAGAAGGTCCAGAAGTCCAGGATCAGGATGCGGCCCCGGAAGTCGGCGAGGGTCAGCTCCTTGCCGCCGGTGTTGAGCCAGCCGCCCGCGCCGACCAGCTCGGGGGCGCGGACGCGGGCCCGTCGGCGGGGCGGGGCGGTGGGGGCGGGCGTGGCGGGGGCGGCGTCGTTCATGGTTCAAGCTTGCCACCCGGTCCGGGGCGGCCGGGGTCACACCCGTAGCCGCCCGCACCGACCGGGGCCGGATCCGCCCGTGTCCGGGCGGGTCCCGTGCGTACCGGATGCGGTGCCCCCCGGGGGCCGGGCCTACGATCGTCATACGAAAGGACTGCCGGGCCGCCGCCAGGCAGCGTAAATTCACTGCCGAGCCTCCTGCGCAGCCCGCAGCCAGCCGTCCGCCCGCGTCCCGCAGATCGCCGAGGGGTCCCGTGACCGTCCATCATCCCAGCCTCCAGACCTACGCCGATGCCTGGACCCACGCCGTGGAAGCGATAGCCGAGCTGGTCCAGCCGCTCGTCGAGGGGGAGTGGAACCGGGCGACCCCCTGCCCCGCCTGGTCGGTGCGCGATGTGGTCTCGCATGTGATCGGCATGGAGACCGAGATGCTCGGCGACCCGCGGCCCATCCACACCCTGCCGCGCGACCTCTACCACGTGAAGACCGATTTCGCGCGGTACATGGAGATGCAGGTCGATGTCCGGCGCCACCACACCGCGCCGGAGATGACCTCCGAGCTGGAGTACGTCCTGATCCGCCGGGCCCGCGCGCTGCGCAACGAGAAGCGGTCCCCCGACACCCTGGTGCGCGCTCCCCTCGGTGCCGAGCAGACCCTCGAACTGGCCTGGCAGATGCGGGCCTTCGACACCTGGGTGCATGAGCAGGACCTGCGGACCGCGCTGAACCAGCCGGGGAACCTCGACTCCCCCGGCGCGACGATCGTGCGGGATGTGCTGCTGGAGGGGCTGCCGAAGATCGTCGCCAAGGACGCGGGCGCGCCGCCGCGTTCGGCGGTGGTCCTCGATGTGCACGGTCCGGTCGAGTTCCTGCGGACGGTCCGGGTGGACGCCGACGGCCGGGGCACCATCGACGGCGCGCCCTCGCTGGGGCCGATCGTGACGCTGACGATGGACTGGGAGACCTACTACCGGCTGGCGTGCGGCCGGGTCCGCCCGGCGGCCGTGGCGGACCGGGTCAAGACGGACGGGGACGGGGAACTGGCGGCGGCGATCCTGCGGGAGTTCGCGCTCACCCCCTGAGCCGGAACGGCTCCCGGCGCGGGGTGGGCGCGCCGGTGCCGCGTACCGTCGCCGCCGTACGGGTGCGGGACGGTTGTGTGGCCTTTACAGGGATGTAGGCAGGGGCGTACGTAGGGATACCTGGCCGTCCGTACGGGACTTCGGGCCCGCACGGGCCATCGCCCCCGGTCAGGCCGGGACGTGGACCGCCTCCACCCGGCTCGCGACCAGCCGTTCGCGTTCCAGACGGGTCGCGCGGCCACGCAGCCGCAGTATCTGGGTCAGCCCCAGCGCCTCCAGCGCGAAGACCGACGCGAAGGCGATCCGGTACGCGCCCCCCGTGGCGTCCAGCAGCAGTCCGACCGCCAGCAGGGTGATCATCGAGGCGGTGAAGCCGCCGAGGTTGACGATGCCCGACGCGGTCCCCTGGCGTTCCGGTGGATTGGCCGGGCGGGCGAAGTCGAAGCCGATCAGCGAGGCCGGACCTCCGGCGCCGAGCACCGCGCACAGGGTGACCAGCAGCCACATCGGCGCCCGGTCCCCGGGGTGGAGCAGGACCGCCGCCCAGGTCACGGCGGTCACCGCGACCGTACCGAGGGCGAGCGGCAGCCGGGCCGCGTGATGGCGGGCGATGATCTGTCCGTACACCAGACCCACCACCATGCTCACCAGCACCACGAGGGTGAGCAGGGAACCGGCGCTCTCCCGGGTCAGGCCCTGGGCCTCGACCAGGAACGGCATCCCCCACAGCAGCATGAAGACCATCGCCGGGAACTGGCTGGTGAAGTGGATCCACATCCCCAGCCGGGTGCCCGGCTCCGCCCACGCCCCCGCGATCAGCCGGCGGACCCGGACCCGGGGGCGGGGATGACCACGCGGCCCGTGCGACGGCAGCGGCCGGGCGCCGTCCGGCCGGTCCTTGAGGAAGAGCAGCGCGAGCACGAGGACGACCACGCCCGCCACCGCGCTCCCCGCGAACGTCGCGGTCCAGCCCAGGTCGTCGAGGAGCCGGGAGAGCACCACCGTGGAGACCAGGTTGCCCGCCATCCCGAAGAACGCCGCGACCTGCCCGATCAGCGGCCCGCGCCGGGGTGGGAACCAGTAGCTCCCGAGCCGCAGCACGCTGATGAAGGTCAGCGCGTCCCCGCAGCCGAGCAGGATCCGGGCGACCAGCGCGGTGCCGTAGGAAGGGGCGAGCGCGAAGCCGAGCTGTCCGGCGGTGAACAGCAGCGCGCCGAGCACCAGCACCCGCCGGGACCCGAACCGGTCGACCAGCAGCCCCACCGGTATCTGCATCCCCGCGTACACCAGCAGCTGAAGGATGGAGAAGGTGGCGAGCGCGGAGGCGTTGACGTCGAAGCGCTCGGCGGCGTCGAGGCCCGCGACCCCCAGCGAGGTACGGAAGATGACGGCGACGAGATAGACCGCCACCCCGATCCCCCAGACCCAGGCGGCCCGTGGACCGCCGGGCGGGGACGCGACCCCGCCCGGTATACCGGCCGGGGCGCTCACCGGACCTCTCCCCGGGCCAGCGTGCTGAACCAGCCCACATGGCGCCGCACCAGCGCGGCGGCCCGGTCCGCGTCACCCGCCCTGAGAGCGTCGAGGATCTCGCCGTGCTCGGCCACGTTCTTGGCGATACGGTCCGGATGCGCGTGCATGATGGCGACTCCCATCCGCAACTGGCGGTCACGGAGCTGGTCGTAGAGGCGGGAGAGGATCGCGTTACCACCGCTGCGGACGATCTCCGCGTGGAAGGCCCGATCGGTGACCGCGACGGCCGCCAGATCCCCGTCCCGGCCATGGCGCCTCTGCTGCTCCAGCAGCTCCTCCAGCCGCACGATCAGCGCGGGCGGCGCGGGCACCGCCTTACGGGCCGCGTGCTCCTCCACCAGCAACCGGGTCTCCACCACATCGGCGATCTCCTGCGCGGAGACGGCGAGCACCAGCGCGCCCTTCTTCGGATAGAGCTTGATCAGCCCCTCGACCTCCAGCTTGAGCAGCGCCTCACGGACGGGAGTACGGGAAACGCCGACGGCATCGGCCAGCTCGCCCTCGGTCAGGAGGGTGCCTCCGGCGTAACGGCGGTCGAGGACAGCCTGCTTGACATGGGCGTAGACGCGCTGAGCGGCGGGAGCGGCAGCCATGCACACAGCATAGATACATGTTTTTTTAACGGTCCTTCGCCTCCGGGGCGCTTTGGTCGAGATTTTCGCGTCCGACGTGCTCGATCGCTCGTTCCTCGCGATCTCCGCGCGACGGCCGTGAAAACTCGACGCGCCCCTTTGGCTCAGAACCGACCTCGGGTAGGTCGAGTCCTCACACGGAGCTAATCACCGGCAGAGGCCCTTGGGGTGAGCCGGGGGCGGAGCTCTCACACGAGAAGTCGGGGTGGTCGATCACGTGGGGATGGGGCGGGTGGGGCAGGGAGGGGTGAGATTTTCGAAGAAATATCGGGATTCTGTGCATCCGTTCGAGAGGTTCGCTCGTCATTCATCCGGGCCCTTGTTTGCTCACGGGCCATCATCAGGCGTTTTCCTCACGGATGTCCGAACTCGGAGCTTTCTCTTGATACTCAGCAACACGAGCGTGCGCAGAGCCGCCACGGTTGTCCTCTCCAGCGGTCTCCTGCTCACCGCGGCGCCCCTGACCGGCACCGCCCAGGCGGCCTCCCCGCCGATCCCGTCGATCGCCGCCAAGGGCGGTTTCGTCATCGACCAGCAGTCGGGCAAGGGGATCTACGGCAAGGCCAACGACCTCCGCCGCCAGATGGCGAGCACCACCAAGGTCACCACCGCCATCACGGTGCTGACCACCCCGGGGGTCGACCTCAACCGCAAGGTCACCATCAAGCAGTCGTACCGCGACTACGTGGTGCGTGAGGGCGGCAGCACCGCCGACCTCAAGACCGGTGACAAGCTCACGGTCCGGCAGCTGCTCTCCGCCCTGATGCTGCCCTCCGGCTGTGACGCGGCCTACGCGCTCGCCGACACCTTCGGTACCGGCTCCACCATGTCGGCGCGGGTCTCCTCGTTCATCGGCAAGATGAACAAGAAGGCCGCCCAGCTCGGGCTGAAGAACACCAAGTACGACTCGTTCGACGGCATCTCGCGGGGCGGGCAGAACTACACCACGCCCATCGACCTGGCGAAGCTGGCGCGGCACGCCTTCAGCAGCAAGGTCTTCCAGGAGATCGTCGGCGCGACCACGTACAAGACCGTGGCGCCGACCGCGGCGGGCGGCAAGCGCACGTACACCTGGTACAACACCAACAAGCTGCTCGGCTCCTACAAGGGCGCCGTCGGCATCAAGACCGGTACCGGCACCACGGCGGGTCCCTGCCTGGTCTTCGCCGCGACCAAGGGCACCAAGACCTATGTCGGTGTGGTGCTGAACTCCTCCAAGCGCTACACCGACGCGGCCAAGCTGCTGGACTTCGCCTTCGGCACCTCGCAGGCCAAGACGATGAAGCTGCGCAGCCTGCCGGTCGGGGCACAGAACGACTGACCGGGGCGTCACAGCCGCGCGGCCGAACCACCGAAGGCCCGTGACACGGGTGAACGTGTCACGGGCCTTCGGCCGTGCGGAACCGGGTCGGTCAGATCCAGGTGAGGAGCTTCTTCGGGTCCTCCAGCACCGCCGCCGTGTCCGCCAGCACCTTGGAACCCAGCTCGCCGTCGACCAGGCGGTGGTCGAAGGAGAGCCCCAGGGTGGTGACATGGCGCGGCTTCACCTTGCCCTTGTGGACCCAGGGCTTCAGCCGGATCGCGCCGACCGCGAGGATCGCCGACTCCCCGGGGTTGAGGATGGGCGTGCCGCTGTCGATGCCGAAGACGCCGACGTTGGTGATGGTGACCGTGCCGCCGCGCATCGCGGCCGGGGAGGTCTTGCCCTCCCGCGCGGTGGAGACCAGCTCCGCCAGCGCCTCCGCGAGCCGGGGCAGCGTCATCTCGTGCGCGTCCTTGATGTTCGGCACGATCAGCCCGCGCGGGGTGGCCGCGGCGATGCCCAGGTTCACATAGTGCTTCTGGACGATCTCCTGGCGCTCCTCGTCCCAGGAGGCGTTGACCTCCGGGTTGCGCCGGATGGCGACGAGCAGGGCCCGCGCGATCAGCAGCAGCGGGTTGACCCGCAGCCCCGCCAGCTCCTTCTCGCCCTTGAGCCGCTCCACCAGCTTCATCGTCCGGGTCACGTCGATGGTGACGAACTCGGTGACGTGCGGCGCGGTGAAGGCGCTGGTGACCATCGCTGCCGCCGTCGCCTTCCGTACGCCCTTGACGGGGATACGGGTCTCGCGGGCGCCGGTCGCCGCGACGGCGGGCTCGGGTTCGGGCGCCACCGGCTCGGGGGCGGGGGCGACGGCCGCGTGGACGTCCTCACGGGTGATGACCCCGTCGGGCCCGCTGGGGGTGACGGTGGCCAGATCGACCCCGAGGTCCTTGGCGAGCTTGCGTACGGGCGGCTTGGCCAGCGGCCGGGGTGCCACCGCGCCATGCCCGTTCAGCTCGCTCTGGATCGCGGCGGCGGCGACCGGCTGGGGGGCGGGTGCGGGAGCGGGGGTGGGCGCGGGGGCGGGGGCGGGGGTGGGGGTGGCGGCCGGGGCCGGGGTGGTCTTGCGGGGACGGCGGCGGGTGGAGCTCTCGGCCACCCCGTAGCCGACCAGCACCGGCTGACGGCCCTGGGGCTTGGCGGGCGCCGGGGATGCCTGGGACTCCTCGGGCTCGGCGGCGGCCGGAGCCGGTACGGAGACCTCCGTCACCGGCGCCTCCCCGGAGCCTTCCCCGGTGTCCACGGCGATGATCACCTGGCCGACGGCGACGGTCGTCCCCGCCGGGAAGCGCAGCTCGTGCACCACCCCGTCATACGGGATCGGCAGCTCCACGGCGGCCTTCGCGGTCTCGACCTCACAGACCACCTGGCCGTCGGTGACCGTGTCACCGGGCTGGACGTACCACGTGAGGATCTCCGCCTCGGTGAGCCCCTCGCCCACGTCGGGCATCTTGAACTCGCGGTAGCGGAGCGAAGTGTTGGTCATGGTCACGGCACCCCTCTCAGTACGCGAGCGAGCGGTCGACGGCGTCCAGCACCCGGTCCAGACCGGGCAGGTACTCCTCCTCCACCCGGGCCGGCGGATACGGGGCGTGGAAGCCGCCGACCCGCAGGACCGGCGCCTCCAGCTGGTAGAAGCACCGCTCGGTGATCCGGGCGGCGATCTCCGCGCCCGAGCCGAGGAAGACCGGGGCCTCGTGCACCACGACCAGCCGTCCCGTCTTCTCCACCGACGTCTGGATCGTGTCGAAGTCGATCGGCGAGACCGAGCGCAGGTCCACCACCTCCAGGGAGCGGCCCTCCTCGGCCGCCGCCTCGGCCGCCTCCGTACAGACCTTCACCATCGGGCCGTAGGCGGCGAGCGTGAGATCCGTGCCGGTGCGGACCACCCGGGCGGTGTGCAGCGGACCGGGGATGGCGTCGGTGTCGACCTCGCCCTTGTCCCAGTAGCGCCGCTTGGGCTCGAAGAAGATCACCGGGTCATCGCTCTGGATGGCCTGCTGAAGCATCCAGTAGGCGTCCGAGGGGTTCGACGGGGAGACCACCTTGAGGCCTGCGACATGGGCGAAGAGCGCCTCGGGGGACTCGCTGTGGTGCTCGACCGCGCCGATGCCGCCGCCGTACGGGATACGGACCACGACCGGCAGCTTGACCTTGCCCAGCGCGCGGGCGTGCATCTTGGCGAGCTGGGTGACGATCTGGTCGTACGCCGGGAAGACGAAACCGTCGAACTGGATCTCGGCGACCGGGCGGTAGCCGCGCAGCGCCAGCCCGATCGCGGTGCCGATGATGCCGGACTCGGCGAGCGGGGTGTCGATCACCCGGTCCTCGCCGAAGTCCTTCTGGAGGCCGTCGGTGATCCGGAAGACCCCGCCGAGCTTGCCGACGTCCTCGCCCATGATCAGGACCTTGGGGTCGTTCTCCAGGGCCCGGCGCAGGGACTCGTTGAGCGCCCTGGCCAGGGGGAGCTTGGTCGCTGCCATGGTCAGTTTCCCTCCTCGGCGAAGGACGCCTGGTACGCGGCGAACTCGGCGCGCTCCTCGTCGACGAGCGCGTGCCCGTCGGCGTAGACATGGTCGAACATCGACAGGGCGTCGGGGTCGGGCATGGCGCGCACGGCCTCGCGGACCCGGCGGGCGAGGACGTCGCTCTCCTCGTCGATCCCGGTGAAGTACGCGTCGTCCGCGAACTTCTCCCGCTCCAGATAGCGGCGCAGCCGCAGGATCGGGTCCTTCGCCTCCCAGGCCGCGCGCTCGTCGTCGTGGCGGTACTTGGTCGGGTCGTCGGAGGTGGTGTGCGCGCCCATCCGGTAGGTGAACGCCTCCACCAGCGTCGGGCCCTCGCCGCGCCGGGCCCGCTCCAGCGCCCACCGGGTCACGGCGAGACAGGCGAGCACGTCATTGCCGTCGACCCTGACCCCGGGGAAACCGAAGCCCTGGGCGCGCTGGTAGAGCGGGACCCGGGTCTGGCGCTCGGTGGGCTCGGAGATCGCCCACTGGTTGTTCTGGCAGAAGAAGACGACCGGCGCGTTGTAGACGGCGGAGAAGGTGAACGCCTCGGCGACATCGCCCTGGCTGGAGGCGCCGTCGCCGAAGTAGGCGATGACGGCCGCGTCGGCGCCGTCCTTGGCGATCCCCATCGCGTAGCCGGTGGCGTGCAGCGTCTGGGAGCCGATCACGATGGTGTAGAGGTGGAAGTTATTGCTGGTGGGGTCCCAGCCGCCGTGGTTCACCCCACGGAACATCCCCAGCAGATGGGTGGGGTCGACCCCGCGGCACCAGGCGACGCCGTGCTCGCGGTAGGTCGGGAAGACATAGTCGTCGTCGCGCAGGGCGCGGCCGGAGCCGATCTGGGCGGCCTCCTGGCCGAGCAGCGAGGCCCACAGGCCCAGCTCGCCCTGGCGCTGGAGGGCGGTGGCCTCACCGTCGAAACGGCGGGTCAGCACCATGTCCCGGTACAGTCCGCGCAGCTCGTCGGGGCTCAGGTCCACACTGTGCTCGGGATGCTTGACGCGTTTGCCCTCCGGCGTCAGCAACTGCACGAGCTGGGGCTCGGAATCCTGTGGCTTCTTCGCGGCGCTCACCCGCTTGCCGCCACGGCGCGGGGTGCGCGAGGCAGTGCTCTCCACGGTCACGTGTGCTCCTCCGTCAGTCCGGTCCCCCGGGGTCGCCGGGAGCCTTCGGTCACCCCGCCGCCCGGCGGGGAGAGGCTCGCCCGTTCACGGGTTCCGCACAGGGTGGGTGCGGCGCGATCGATGGAACGGGCGTGACAGGTGCCCCCGACGAGGCCCTGCCAAAATGCACGTTACCCAGTGGGCCGCATTCCTGCGAAACCCCATTTGACCTGCGATTTTGCTTGGATTTCCAAGTAAATCGGGAAATGGGGGAACAACCACTGGTCAGAGGCCATGCGGGCTCCGTCAGGAACACGGGCACGGTATCTCGGCCACCCGGCGCACGGGAAGAGCCGGTGTGTGAGACTGCATTCGTGAGCGAAGAAGGAAAAATCACCGTATTCCTGCTGGACGACCACGAGGTGGTTCGCCGCGGTGTGCACGAGCTGCTCACCGTCGAGGACGATATCGAGGTGGTCGGCGAAGCCGGGACAGCCGAAGAAGCCCTGGCCAGGATCCCCGCGACCCGCCCTGACGTGGCCATCCTCGATGTCCGTCTCCCCGATGGGAGCGGAGTGGAGGTATGCAGGGAGATCCGTTCCCAGGACGAGACCATCCAGTGCCTGATGCTCACCTCCTTCGCCGATGACGAGGCCCTCTTCGACGCGATTATGGCCGGTGCGTCCGGCTATGTCCTCAAGGCGATCCGGGGCAACGAGCTGCTCTCGGCGGTACGGGACGTGGCGGCCGGAAAGTCACTCCTCGACCCGGTGGCGACGGCACGCGTCCTCGCCCGGCTGCGGGACGGGAACGCGCCCAAGGGGGACGCGAGGCTGGCGAGCCTGACCGAGCAGGAGCGGAAGATCCTCGACCTGATCGGGGAGGGGCTGACCAACCGGGTCATCGGGGAGCGGCTGCATCTCGCGGAGAAGACGATCAAGAACTATGTCTCCTCCCTGCTGTCCAAGCTGGGGATGGAGCGCCGGTCCCAGGCCGCCGCCTACGTCGCCCGGCTCCAGGCAGAACGCCGCCCCTGACCCCGGGTCGGGGCCCGCGCGGGCCCGGGATCACACCCCCGTATGGGCAGCGCCCTCGTGCCCGCAACGCGAAGGCCGCGGCGCGGCGGGGAGGCCGCCCCGCAAGGGGGATGGGCGCGGGGCCCACACGGCGCGGCCCCGGGGGACTTAGGGCCCCGGGAGGGAAGGGCAGGGCGGCCCTGGCGCAAAGCGGGACGCACACGTCACAGTAGGGCGCATGCCCACCGAGGACCCCATCTCGCTGCTCTCCGGCGTCTCCTACGGCCGCCTCGCCACGAGCATGCGCGCGATGCCCTTCGTCGCCCCCGCCCGTCACATCACCCTGGACGGCGCCGTCTTCCTCCGTATCCACCGGGGTTTCGGCTACCACCGTTCCATCGACCGTTCCGTCGTCGCGTATGGCGCGGACAACTTCACCGAGGGCGGTACGGCGATGTGGTCGGTCCAGTTCACGGGTCTCGCGGAGATCATCGAGCCGGATGAGCGAACCGTAAGGGCGTTCGGGGCGGAACCCCATCGGGCGGACGGGAAGCCCTTCGAGCCGGTCTATCTGCGGATAGAACCTCAGTTCGCGACCGTCCACACCCTGGACTATCTCTCAGAGCAGCCAAACCAACACGCTGCGTGATCTACCATCTGGTAAGTGCCGCGCTCATCTGTCATCGCTCCGCCCCCTCCGCCCCCTCCGCCCCTCCACGCACTGCTGCGCCGCTACGAGGACCCTGGTGAGCCGCTCTCCTGTGAGCGGGTCACCGAAGGGCTCCTCAACCGTGGCTACCGCCTCGCGACCACCCGGGGCTCCTACTTCCTCAAGCACCATCTCGACGGCGACCACGAGGCCATCACCCGCCAGCACCGCGCCACCCAGCGCCTTCAGACGCTCGGGGTACCGGTGGCCCCACCCGTCGTCGGGGTCGACGGCGACACGGTCGCCGTGATCGGCGGCCGCTGCTACGCCCTCCACCCGTGGGTGGAGGGCCGTCACCGCGACGGTTCCCATCTGACCACCCCCGAGTCCCGCCGCCTCGGTTCCCTGCTGGGCCTGGTCCATATGTGCCTGGAGCGGGTCATGAACCGCCCGCCGGGGCACCCCGGGACCACGCCCGCCGGAGCAGCTCCCTCCGGAACAATCCACTCCGCAACCGCCACGCCCCCGTACGAGAGCGCCGACCCCCAGGAGACCTTCACCCTCATCGACGAGTTGCTCGCCCTGGCCCGCGCCGCCAGTCCGCATGACTCCTTCGACACCCTCGCCGAGCACCGGCTGCTGACCCGCCGCGCCCTGCTGGAGCGCCATGCCGACCGCAGACCGCCCCCGGCCTCGGCGGGCGGCTGGGTCCACGGCGACTTCCATCCGCTGAACCTGCTCTACCGGGGCGGCGAACCCGCCGCCATCGTCGACTGGGACCGCTTAGGCGTGCAGCCCCGCGCCGAGGAGGCGGTCCGCGCGGCGGCCATCTTCTTCCTCCAGCCCGACGGCGAGCTGGAACTCCCCAAGGTCCATGCCTACGCCCGCGCCTATCGCGGTGCCGTCGGCGCCGACGCCGCCGAACTCGACGCCGCCGTCCACCGCGTCTGGTGGGAGCGGCTCAACGACTTCTGGATGCTCCGCTGGCGCTACCAGCGCCATGACCGCCGCGCCGACCCGCAGTTCGCGGCGGTGTCGGCGCTGGCGGAGTGGTGGACGACCGAGTACGACGCGGTCCGGGACGCCTTCACCACCTGACCACGACCGAGTACGACGCGGTCCGGGACGCCTTCACCACCTCACCCGGTGCCCCGGACGACCCCGGGCCGCGCACCGCGCACCGCGCACCTGGGGG
>NZ_JBHVHF010000194.1:0-15601 GCF_042800315.1 Streptomyces sp. NPDC057638 | reverse complement strand
GGTGCTGCCCGTCGTGCTCTATGCCCTCGCCGCCCCGCGCGACCACCGAGACCCGCACACCGAAGGCCCGGAACGTCCCGACTGCGCGCAGGTGTTCGCCGCGGCCCAGGGATATGCCGACCTCAACCGGTGGCCGGTCGGCCCGCGGATCCTCGACACCACCGGCGACACCGACCCGCGCAGCCGCCCCGGCTGGTCCCGCGCCCTTCGCGCGGTCGCCGACGGGCACGCCCACGGCATCGTCACCGTCTCCCGCGCCCACGTCACCGCCATCGGCCCCTGGTACGCGGACGTCCTGCACTGGTGCGCGGACCAGCGGGCCGCCCTGTACCTGGTCCGGTCGGAGACCTCCTGGTGACCCCCCGTCCGCTCTCCAACTCAACGGAAGCTCTGATGGCTACTTCGCCTCCTCCCTCCGCCGCCGCGCCCCTCACCCCGCTGACCGCGTCGGAGGCCGGTGTCCTGGCCAAGATCGCCGCCGGCTTCACCGCCAAGGAGGCCGCCGCCGAGCTGGGCATCCGGCCGGTCACCGTCCACGCGCACATGCGGACCGCGGGCGACAAGCTCTACGCGCAGTCCGCGCCGACCCGGGTCCACGCCGCCTACACCACCGGACAGCTGCCCCTCCCGGAGCCGCTGGACGAGCCCGCCGCCCTCACCGACGAGGACCGCCGGCTGATCGAGGCGCTCGCCGTTCACCCGCTCATGCCCCAGGTCGCCCGGGCCGCCGGGCTCGCGCCGAGCACGATCTCGGGCCGGATCAAGACCCTCATGGAGAAGTGCGGGGCGAAGACCCACCCCCATCTGGTGCATCTCGGCCACGCCTTCCGCATCCTCCACGCCGACACCGCCGCCGCCGGGCCCGCCGGGCCGGGTCACTCCCGCTGACCCCGCGCCCTGCCCCACCGCATCAGGAAGAGAAGACGAGCATGGATCTGCTCCGCCCACGACGGCGGCCCCCGGCCCCGGTCCGGTTCGACGCGCGTGTCGTGGAGGCGGCCGGTGCGCTCGTCGCCCGCACACTGCGCCAGCGCGGCCTGTCCCCGCTCCTGGCCACCGGGTCCACCGTCGCCGTGGCGATCCCGGACCGGTACCCCACCACCCTCGCCGGAGTCCCGGCCGTACCGCTGACCGGGCACGAGGTCACCACGGTGGGCGTCCTGGAACAGGCCCTGCACGCCCGCGGCGTCACCGCCCAGGTCACCGTGGTCCGCCTCCCGGACCCGGCGCCGAGGATCGTGTTCGCCACACCCGGCGACGCCCGCGCGTTCGCGCAGCTCGTCGAGCGGGAGCTGACGGACGACCAGCGGGCCGCCGGGCGGCTCAGGGCGGCGCTCCACTCGGCCGGGATCACCACCGCTGCCCCGGACGCCGTACTCGGCATGGTCACCATCGGCGCGGTGAGCCTGCCGGAGGCCCGCCTGCTCTACCAACTGCTCGGCGGCCGGACGGCCGGTCTTCCCGAGCACACCTGGCGGCATGCGCCGGTCCTGACCACCTGGCTCGCCTCCGCCCTGGTCGCCGTCCTGCCCGACGGGCCGCCGGTCCGCGTCGAGGCGGAACCGGGCGGCGAGGACTGTTGCGAGCCGCGCATCGTGCTGGGCGAGGCGACACCCGAGCGGGCCGGGCACCTCGCCGGCGCCGTGGAGGCGGCGACCCGGCGTCTGCTGCTGCCCGCCGGCCCGGCTTCCAGGACGGGGGCCCGCGCATGACCCGGCAGGTCAACCTGCTGCCCAACAGCGACATCAACCCCGACGCCCGCCTTGTCCGCCGCAGGGCCAAGGCCGCGAACCCCCCGGTCCGGAAACGGCCACCAGGGTTGGCGGAGGTCTTGGCGGCGCTGGCCGCCGGGGCGACCACCACCGAAGCGGCCCACGCCCTCGGCCTGAAGGTCGGCGACCTGGCGCCCCTGCTCGCGCGGACCGGTGTCCGTACCGGCGCCGGCATCCCTTCTGCCCTCCACACCGCCTACAGCAGCCGGACGCTGGCCCCGCCCGCGGCCGAGCCCGTGCCCGCCGGGATCGGCGCGGACGAGATCCGGCTGTGGCACGCCCTCGCCACCGAGCCCACCTCCGCGGGCGTCGCCCGCGCCGCCGGCCTGCCGCACGCGGCCGTGCACCGCGCGATACAGCGGCTGCGGCACCGCGCCGGGGCCCGCACCTCCGGCGAGCTCATACGCATCGGCCACGCCACCGGCCTCTTGGCCCCCTCCGTCCCGCAGTACCGCCGCTGACCCGGCCCGATACCCAGGACCCCGCCTCATGTCCCTGTCGTTATCCCCGCCGTCCGCCACCGACGAGAGCGCCGTGCTGGTTCTCCGGCAGGCGCTGACCGCCCGTCAGCTCGCCCCCGCCGAGGTCACGGCGCCCGGCGGTGAGGCGTACGCGTTCGTCTGCTCCACCGGCACCCCCTACGTCCTCGCCGGGGTCCGCGTCGACCCGCAGGCGGAGTTCACCGAGCGGGGCGCCGCGTTCCTTCAAGCCGCCCTGGCGGGTGAGCGGGTCACGGCCCGGGTCACGGTCTGCGAGCGGCTGCCCGACACCGCGCGGATCGCGCTGCCCACGCCCGCCGACGCCCGGGCCCTGGCCGGCCTGGTGTGGCGGGAGATGCCCGAGGCCCACCAGGCCGCCGACGAACTCCGCGCCACTGTGCTGCGGCTCGGCCTGGTCAACGGGTGCCCGATGGACGATGTCCGGCCGAGGGCCGCCGGCGGCCGGGTCACCATCGGCGACCTGACCGCACAACAGGCCCTGCTGGTCCTGCGCCTGCTCGGCACGCGCCCCCACGCCCCGTTCCGCCCGTCCAGCTGGCAGTACCTCCACGACCTCGCCGCCCTGCTGCGCGACCGGCTGCGGGAGACCGTCCCGCCCGCCATCACCACGGCCGCCGACCCCGTGTGCGGCACCTGCCGCGACTCCCGGGACCCCGGGATCACCCTCGGAGACGCGGCGCCGGACCAGATCCGCGCGCTCGCCGCCCACCTCGCCGACGGCCCCCGGCGCGTCACCCCCCGCAGACCGCCGCGGCCCGGCCCGCGCCCCGCCTGCCCGGGCGTCCACTCCGAGCCCGCCCAGGACCCCCTCATCACGGCGGTCCGTGCCGTCCTCGCCGCGGCCGGATGGACACGGGCCGACAAGCGGACCACCGGCGGGGAGGTGCTGGAGTTCACCGGCTCCGGCCGCCTCGCCCTCACCCACCTCCCCGGCGGGGCGCACCAGCTCACCGTCAGCGGGACCGGCGACGGGGAGCAGGGCGTCCACCGGGTCACCGTCCCCTGCGGCGACAACGTCCTGCCGCTGCTGCGCCTGGTCGTCGGGCACCAGCGTTCCCTGCCCGGCACCCTGGACGGCTTCCTGGAGGCCGTGGCCGGCCGGTACTCCTCTCTCACCGTCGAGTCCGGCACCGGAGGGCGGCTGTGAGCACCCGCAAGATGCCGGTCCTCGTCTACGCGTGCGGCGGAGGCGGGCAGGGCCTGGCCGCGCTGCCCGGCCTCGTCCAGCAGGCCACCCGGACCGGATGCCGGGTCCTGGGCGCGGCGGCGGACACCGACAGCACCATCGCGCTGTCCGCGCGGCCGGGCTGGCAAAGCCTTCAGCCGCTGCTGGACGGCGGGGCGCTGGTCCTCCCCTCGGTCGACGACGTCGACGAACTCCCGCGCTACCGGCGGGTACTGCGGGTCCTGAGCTCGGGCGCGGTGGTGGTGGAAGGAGCCGGTCAGCGAGCCCCGGGGCAGGCCGCGGCCCCTGTCCGCCGCGACGGTTCCGGGAGCCTGTGCCACCTCAGCTTCCCCGCCGACCCGGTCCATGTGCCGGCCGTGCTGCGGGCGGCCCGCACCTTCCTTCTCTGGGGCGCCCGGCGCCCGGCCGCCGGGCTGGTGGAGGCCGTGGAGGAGGAGGTCGGCGAGGCCGTCAGCCACCGCTCCTCCCCGGCGCAGGCCGTCTCCGTGACCCTGCGGACCGGGGTGGGCGTCGTCCACGCCGACGTCACCGGGCGCACCACGCGGCCGGTGACCGTATGCCCCGGGGACCACGTCAGAGGGGCTCTGAAGTGGCACTTCGAACTGGGCGCCGGAGGAGTCCGCACCACCCGGATGCAGTTCGCCCTCCAGCCCTGACCCCTCCCGTGCCCGTGCCCGCGCCCGGCACCGCCCGGGCCCGGCCCTTCCGCTCCTTCTGTTCCGTCCGTATTCGTGAGGAAAGCCCTTCACCATGTCTCGTATCGAGGACCACGCCCTGATCGGCGATCTGCAAACTGCTGCACTCGTGGACCGTCACGGCACCGTCGACTGGCTGTGCCTGCCCCGCATCGACTCGCCCTCCGTCCTCACCGGGCTCCTGGGCGCCGACGACCACGGAACCTGGCGCCTTGCCCCGGCCGGGGCGACGGGCCCCGCCACCCGGTGGCGCTACCGGCGCGACACCCTGGTCCTGGAATCCGAGTGGGACACCCCCCACGGCACCGCCCGCGTCCTGGACTTCATGCCCCCGCGCCACGGCGGCGCCCCCCAGCTGATCCGCATCGTCGAGGGCGTCACGGGCTGGGTTCCGATGGCCTCCACCCTCACGCTCCGCCCCTTCTACGGGCAGACCATCCCGCACATATCCGCCCTGCCGGAAGGCCGGCACTCCATCGTCGTGGAGCCCGACACCCTGTGGTTCGACTCCGAGCCCGTCGCCGTCGAGGACGAAGAGGGCCGGATCATCTCGGACTTCACCATCCGGGCCGGGCAGCGGCTGGCCCTCACCCTGACCTGGGCCCCCGGCGAGGAGCCCCCGCCGCTGCCCCGGCCCGAGCGGGCCCTGCCGATCACCGAGGCGTTCTGGCGGGACTGGATCACCCAGTGCACCTACGAGGGGCCGCACCGCGACGCGGTGATCAGGTCCCTGATCACTCTCAAGGCCCTCACGTACGCGCCCACCGGCGCCGTCGTCGCCGCGCCGACCACCTCCCTCCCGGAGGAGATCGGCGGCGCCCGGAACTGGGACTACCGCTACACCTGGCTCAGGGACGCGGCCCTGACCCTGTCCGCGCTCGGCGCGGCCGGCTACCGCGACGAGATCAGCGGCTGGACCGGCTGGCTGCTGGACGCCGTGGGCCCGGACGTCGAGCGGCTCCAGATCATGTACGGCGTCGGCGGGGAGAAGGAACTGCCCGAGCGGGTGCTGAACCACCTGCCCGGATACGAGAACTCCGCCCCGGTCCGCATCGGGAACGGCGCCGCGCACCAGCTCCAGACCGACGTGTTCGGCGAGGTCTGCGACCTCCTGCACCAGGCCCGCGCGTGGGGGCTGGAGCCGGACGACAACCTCAACGCCCTCCAGCTCGACCTCGCCCAGCAGGCCGCGGTGCTGTGGCGGGAGCCCGACGAGGGAATCTGGGAAGTCCGCGGGCCGCGCCGCCACTTCGTCCACTCCAAGATTCTGGCCTGGGCCGCGATCGACCGGGCCGTGGACCTGATCGAGTCCGGGGCGGTCGACGGCCCGGCGGAGCAGTGGCGCGTGATCCGCGACGAGATCCACGAGGAAGTGTGCGCGAAGGGCTACGACCCCGACCGCAACACCTTCACCCAGTCCTACGGCTCCCGCGAGCTGGACGCCTCCGTCCTGCTCGTCACCCAGACGGGTTTCCTCCCGCCGGACGACAAGCGGGTCATCGGAACCGTCGAGGCGATCCAGCGGGAGCTGTCCACCCCGGACGGGTTCCTCCTGCGCTACCGCACCGCCGGCAGCGACACCGGGGTGGACGGGCTCGCGGGCGACGAGGGCGCCTTCCTGCTGTGCTCGTTCTGGCTGGCCGAAGCCCTCACCCTCATCGGCCGCGCCGACGAGGCGGCCGAGCTGTTCGGCCGCCTCCTCGCGCTCCGCAGCGACCTCGGACTCCTCGCCGAGGAGTGGGACCCCCACTTGAAGCGGCAGGTGGGGAACTTCCCGCAGGCGTTCAGCCACGCCGGCCTGATCCTGGCCGCACTCGCTCTCCCGGCAGGCCGGAAGGGAACACGGTGACCCCCACCGCCCCCGCCCGCCGCACGCGGCACCGGCCGCCGCAGACCGGAGACCGCCGCGCCCATGAACCGCCCGCACCTGGCCCGCATCCGGAGCAAGCCCCTGCGCCGACTCACCCGGGACGCGGTGCAGGAGGGCTTCTCCCTGGGGGCGACGCGCTCGAATCACCTCGCGCTGGTGTGCCCCCGCTGCAAGATACGGACGACGTTCTCCCCGTCCCTGTCCGAAGGCGACCGCCGCGCGCACCACAACCTCCGGGCCCGGCTGCGCTCCCACGGCCTCGGCACCGGGAACGGTTCCCCGACGTCGTGCCCGCCGGCCGCCGGACAGCAGCCCGGCCCCTCCGCCCCCTAGAGCCCGGGGTTGCCGCGCTCCGCCAGGTCTGTCCGACGGGCGGTGACCGGTGACGCGTTCCCCGGTGACCTTGCTGCACGGCCGTCAGCCGGTCCGTCCGCCGGCGCGGCTCGTGCTCGACACCTGGCGCCGGGCGGGCGGGGACGGCGGAGAAGGACAGCGCCCGCTGCGGTTCCCGCCGTTCCTCGACCGGGGTCCGGTGTTCCCGGACGACCGCGAGGGAGCCGGGGAGCGTCTGGCGGCCGTCGAGGCCGCGGCGGTGCATGTGGAGGCGTTCGCGGTCGGCCCTGCCTGGCCCGGGCAGTGGGCGTGGGACCCGCCCGCCGCCCGCCACCGGGGCGGGCCGCCGCGCCCGTGGCCGGCCGGGCCGATGACGCTGGTGCTCCTGGACCGGCTCCTGACCAGCAGCCCCGACTGCTCCCGGGACACGGCCCGCCGCCTCAGCGAGCTCGCAGATCGGGCTGAGGCCGGGCTGGACCTGCGGATCCTGTCCCAACGGGCCGTACCGGGGTGGAACCTCGCGCACGGCTGGGGCGCACTCTGCTCCCGGATCGCCCTGCCCGGCGGGCACACCCTCTACGTCCGCGAGGACCCCGGCCCCGTGTACGAGGCGCGGGCCGACGCGCTCGACCGCGCGATGGCCGCGGTCCTGGACGTGACGGTGACCGGGGCGGACGCCCTGGCCGCGGTGAGGCACGCCGCCGCCCGGCACACCGCCGGACCGTGCCGGACCTGGACCGACTGCCCGTGCCCGCCCTTCACCCCCTCCCCGGCCGGGCGGCCCGTCGCCGCCGCCGTCCACCACCGGGGCCGGATTCTGCTCGTGCCCGGCCCAGGCGGGAAGCCGGGGCTCCCCGTCACCACGACCACCGCCGGGGAGAGCGCGGACGCCGCCGCGCTGCGGGCCGTCGAACAGCACACCCCGCACGCCGTGGTCACCGGCCGGGTGGCCGGTGACCGGCCCGGCCGTCCGCTGCTCGTGCTGTGCGCAATCCCCCACCCCGCCCTCACCACCGCGGGACCGGGCGCCGTGTGGGCGGACGCCCGCACGGTGCCCGGTCTTCCGCCGCTGCCCGCACCCTCCGGCACCGAGGGCGCCGCCCCGACGAAGGAGTACCCGTGTCCGACCTGAACTCCGTCACCCCCGGGCCCGCGCCGGAGCCCGGCAACCAGGACGGCGACACCTCCCCGAACCCCGTCAAGATCATCACCTGGAATCTCCTCACCGGCGGGATCACCGGAGCCGATGAGAGCCGGCGCCTCCGCCAGATCGAGCTGCTGGCCCAGTGGGCGCCGACTCTGCTGTGGATCACGGAGGCCACCGGCTGGCACCGCGGCGCCGGCCGCCGGTTCGCCGAACTCTCCGGGGCCACCGGCATGGGACACCTGGAGCCCGTCACCTCCCGGGTCGGCGACGGCGTGAACCACTCCGTCCTCTACTACGACACCACCCGCGTCCAGGTGGACGACCGCAGCGGCCTTCTCGCCGACGGCGTCTTCCACCACGGCTGCCAGCGCGCGTGGCTGACGATCGACGGCGTGCCGCTCACCTTCTTCGGCACCCACCTCTCCTACGCCGGCGGCGAGGCCCGGCTCGCCGAGACCCGGCACCTCGCGGACTACGGCGCGGATTTCGGCGACTGGCCCACACGCCGGGTCCTCGTCGGCGACATGAACAGCGCCGACCACAGCGACAAGGAGCCGCCCAGCTGGGATGCGATCCCGGCCAACCTCATCCACCGGTACTGCAAGGTCGACGAGGACGGGAACATCCTCGGCTACGACCGGGACGCCCGTGACCTCCTGCTCCGCGCCGGATGGCGCGACCCGCAGGCGGAGGTCGCCGAGCTCCGGGCCCCGACGACCGGCTACTGGTACGAGAACGAGAACGTCCCGATGAGGATCGACCAAGGCTTCGTCGCCGGGGACCGGATCAAGGTCGTGGACTACCGCACCCTCACCGGCGTCGAGCTGGACACCCTCGCCGACCACAGGCCGACGCTGCTCACCGTCCAGCTCCTGCCGCCGCCCGCCGACACCACGGTCGCCCTCGCGGCGTGACCCCGGCCACCGGCGCCCACCCCGTGCCGCCGGGCACCGGCACCCGCGCGCCCCTCTTCGCATCAGGAAGCCCCCTCGTGACGAACTCTCCAGCCTTCCCCTCACCACCGGGTACCGCCCGGGCGCGTACCGAGTCCCGGCCCGGCCTGACGGCGATCGTCCACGGCCACGGCCACCGCCAGGGCACCGTCCGGGCCATGGTCGAGGACGGCCGGACGCCCCTCACCTGGGCCGCCGCCACGGCCACCGTCCAGCGGATCGCGGAACTCCTGCGTACGGCCGGTATCGGGAGCGGGCACACGGTCGCCCTCGCCACCGCCTCCGGCCCGGCGTACCTGCTCGCTCTGCTGGGCACGCTGGCCGCGGGGGCAGCCCCGGTGGACGCCTCCCCGGAGGTGGTGGCGGAGGGGTGGCCCGCGCACCTGGACGGCCTCGCCCCGGCAGCCGTGGTCGCCGACCACCTCGCCGGCGAACCGTCCGCCCCTGCCCTGCCGGGGGTGCGGCTGTGGCTGTCCACCACCGCCGTCGCGCCGCCGTGGGCCGCGCCCTGGCCCGCCGGAACACGACCGCAGGACGTCGTCCCGGGCCCCCGGCCGCAGGCCGCCGGGGTGATGTACCGCGTCAGCCGCGGCGGCACCGTGTACCGGTGGGACCGGGGCGAGTTCACCCGGGCGCTCCTCGGCCGCTCGCCCTGGCGGCCCCGCACCCGGGCGGAGGCGCGGGTGCGGCTGCTGCTCACCAGCGGCCTGCGCACGGTGTGGGGGCAGGCCCGCGCCCTGGAAGTCCTCGCGGCCGGCGGCACGCTGATCTTCCCGCCCCCAGGGGAGACGACCGCCAGCGGGCTGTGGGATGTGGCTGCCCAAAACGGCGCCACTGCCGTGGAGATGACCGGGGACCGGGCCACCGCGATGGCGTCCGCGCTCGCCGCCCGCGGACCCCAGGGGCTGTCCGCCCTGAAGACGCTGATCACCTCCGGGGCCCTGTGCCCGGCGCGGACCAAGGAGACCCTCCTCGGCATGCTGCCGGGCCGGACGGTGCTCGACCGGTACGAGACTGCGGAGCACCATCTCCTCGCCGAGAGCGCGGCGGGCGACGGCGGGGACGTGCCGCCGAGCGGGTTCTTCCCCTTCCGGCACCCCGGCCAGGTCCTCACCCCCGGCGGCCGGCCCGCGATCCTCGCCGAGGACGGGACCCTCACGGCTCCCCGCCCCCATGCCCAGGGCGTCGGGGCGAACGGCCCGATCCCCGGCGGCCGTCTGCGGCCGGGCCCGGGCGGAGCCCCGCCGCTGTGCGGCGACCCGGCGCGCCTGCACTCCCCCTTCGAAGTGCTCCTGGGCCTGCCCCGCCCGGTCGGTGAGGCGGTCCTCGACGCCACCGACGTCGCCTCCGCCGGGCGGATCGCCGCGATCCTGCTGTCCCATCCGCACGTCACCCACACCGCCGTCGTGACCCTGGAGCACCCCGCCCGGGGACGGCTCCCCGCAGCCCTGGTCGTCCTCACCCCGGACACCGACCCGGAGACCGGACTCGCACGGGTCGCCGCCCACGCCCGTACGCATCTGCCCGACCGCCTCACCCCCCACGCCCTGGCCCGCGTCACCGCCCTGCCCGACGACGGCCTCGGCCGGCTCAACCTCGCCCGCGCCCGCGACATCCTCCAGACCACCGCCGCCGATCCCGGCGCCTCGGCCGCACCGGTGCGCCGCGCCCCGGCGGAGCGGTGGGACGACCTCGTCCTGCTCGCCCAGGACGAACAGGACCTGCTCGCCCAGGCCCTCACCGCCGTGCTCTCGGCGGACGCCGCCGCGCAGTTGAGCCGGTACCTCGACTACCCCCACGGCCCCCGGCCCCTGGCCGGCATGACCACCCCCGTACCGCACTTCCTGCAACCCTGCGCGGACGAGGTGGGCCAGTACCTCGACCACCTGCGGGACGCCGTCGCCGCGGCGTTCGACGCGATCGGCCGGTACGGCTGGCCGGATGCCCGCCGCTACGGGCCCCGCGCCGCCCACGCCGCGTGGCTCCTCCTCCAGCACGCCGACGTCCGCAACGGCGAACGCGCCCTGCTGCTCCCCCTCGTCGCCCGGGCCGTCACCGAGGGCCGGGCCGATCCGCGGCACCTGGCGCTGCTGACGGACCGCACCCTCGTGGAGAGCGGGGAGCCGCAGAAGTACGGGACCTTCGCCCTGCGCGGCCCCCGCCGTGTCCGGTTCCTGTATCACCTCGCCGACCACGACATGGACCGGGCCGACCACCACCGCACAGCGATCGGCCTCCCCACGCTCGCCGACGACCTTCAGCCGGGGCGCGGCCCGCTCCTGCCCTGCGGGCCCGGCTGGGCGACCGAAGGCCCCCGCCGGCAGGCCGTTTTCCCGCCCGACCCCGATGCCCGTCCCTCGGCCGGGCCGTGGCACCGCCACACCCCGGCCCGGCCCGCCGTCCCGCACGGCGCGGCCCCCGTGCACGTGTCCGCCGCCCCCCGGCACCACCGCCGCGCCACCCGGTACGCCCGCGGTCTACCCGACCCGCTCCACTCCACCGCCACCTGGCTGGAGCACACCCCCACCACCAGCGTCGTCGCCCAGTTCGACGCGGGCCCGGCCGCCGCGCAGTCGCTGCTGCGGCTCCGCGCGGGCGACATCGCCCGCTCCCGTCTCCTGATCGTCCTCCACGACCCGGCCGATCCCGGTCTGACCACCAGCGAGACCGCGGGCGCGCTCTCCAGCGGCATGCCCGTCGTCGTCACCGGCGCCGACACCGGCTTCCCGCTGCTGGGCCACCCCGGCCTCACCACCGCGCCCACCCCCGACGACGCCCTTCGCCTCGCCCTCGCCTGGGCCCGCCCATGACCCCGGAGACGCTCCCGGCCATGACCGCCATTCCCGCAGCCCCTTCCGCACCCGCCGATCCCGCCCAGGTCCTGCAGCGCCTGCACCGGTTCGGAGGCCCGCTCGCCGCCGGTTCCATCGCCGGAGCGTGCCGGGAGCTCGACGAGGTCCGCCGGCTCACCCGGGAGTGGCTGCCCGCCGCCCGCCGGTGCCGCGAGGACGCGGCCCGCTCCCCGGCCGACACCGCCCGCTGGAACGACCTGATCCGCGCCGCCGAGAACCCCTCCGTCGCACGCGGCGAACAGAAGCTGACCCACCTCTTCGTCCACTTGGCCGGGCTGCGTGAACTCCTGCGCGCCATCGCCGAGTCCACCCCGCCGAACTCCTCCGTCGCCGCCCTCGCCGACCGGCTGCGCGGCCTGATCACCACCGGGCATTACCCGCCCGGGGCCCTGCTCCCGCTGTCCGGCGTCGCCGCTACCCTCGGCACCACGAGCCCGCGCGCCCAGCTCGTGATCGCCGATCTCCTCGCTGAGAACGTCGTCGCCCGCCGCGGATCCGGGTACCAGGTTCCCGACCCGGACGCCCTCACCCCCGACGCCCTGCCCCGGCACGCCGCCGGCCTGCTGCGCGACCTGATCACCGCCGGGGTCTACCCGCCCGGAACGCCCCTCCCCTACATCCAGAGCCTGGCCCGCGCCCTGGCCGTCCGCCCTCCCGTCGTGACCGCCGCGCTGCTGATCCTCTCCGCCGAACAGACCGTGATCCACCACCCCGGCCAGCGCGCCCAGGTCGTCACCGGGCTCCGTCTTCCCTCCGCGCCACCACCCGCCCACCGCGGCGACGCCGACGTGCCGTTCGACGCCGAGGCCGCCGACGAACTCGTCCGGACGGCGCGCCGGTGGTGGCACTACCGCAAACGGCCCGGCCCCGCCGACCTTCACCAGTGCCTCACCGGCCTCCGAGATGCCGCAGAGCACCTCCTCGTCCTCGCCGGAACCGGCGGCGGGAGTCTGTCCCGACGCCGGGATAAGGAAGACGTCCGCGAACTGGCTCTCCGAACCGCCTACCTCCTGTCCGCCGAACCCCCCGACACGGCGGACCTGCGGGTCTGGCACACCGCCTGTCTCGCCACCGCCGTGTCCGACCTCCTCGACCGCACCGCAGCCTTCCCCCCGCTCCAGTACGCCGTCGGCGCGTAGCCGCCCCGACCACCCCTCCGTCCACGCCCAGAAGCCGAGAAGGAACCCGTGCCCCAGATCGACATCCGACTCACCGCCGGCCGCGCCCACCGCGACTTCGGCGAACGCCTGCGCGCCGTCGCCGAGGAGACCGTCCCCGTCGTCGAGGCGGTCACCCAGCTCCCTCTTCCCGACCCCGTCGTCATCCGGACGCTCACGCCCCGCAGGTGGCTGCGGGACCACAAGCGCAGCACGAAGCGGCGCCTCACCCTGGAGATGACCGAGCTCGGCCTGAGCGCCGTCCGCCCGCACCTGGGCTCGGCGAGGGCCAGCGTCCTGGGCGGCGTCGCGTTCCTGCGGACGCACTGGGTGGCGATCGGCGGGCAGGCCGTCGAGTACGCCCCGGACCGGCCGGAGGTGGTCATCTGCCCCGAAGCCCTCCGGCACTGCGGCCGCCTCGACGACCTGTCCATGCTCTACAAGATCGTCGCGCACGAGGTGACCCATCTGGCCCAGTACGCGGCCAGCGGCGGAGCCGTGTGGCGCGCGCAATCCACCCACTTCCCCGCACTGCGGGGAACGACGGACCTCGACTACCACTGGCTCCTGGAAGGCCACGCGTACGCGATGGACCAGCGGATCACCGCCAAGATCCTCGGCGCCCCGGTCCGCACCGACACGACCAGCCCACGGGCGTCCGCGCGCCACCGCGAAGTCGTCACCGAGGACACCCACCGGGCGCAGCTCCGGCATCTGGACCAGGCCGCCGACGGCGTGGAGGGCGCCATCGACCGCCTCGGGCTGGACACGTTCAATCGCATCTGGACCAGCCCGGATCTGATACCGCTGGAGCAGGAGACCGGGATGCCGGAGCAGTGGTGGGGGCGCTGGTCATGACCCTCCCACCAGAGCCGTCCGCCCTCGCCCCCGTACCCGCCCGGGGCCCGGCGGCGTCTGCGGTCCTCGCCCCGGCCGGCGCCGACACGGCCCGGGCGGTGCGGACCGACAACGTCATGGACGGGGCGACCGTCCACGGTCCGGCGGTGCAGGCCGGGCAGATCCACGGCGGTCTCCACCTCCACCCGGCCGCCCCCGTCCCGCCGCCGGTGCCGCGGCAGATCCCACCGGTCCCGGGCACGTTCACGGACCGCGCCGACGACCTGCGGGCCCTGGCGGCCTGGGCGTGCGGTCCGGGACCGGCCGTACGGACGGTGGTGCTCCACGGCGTCCCCGGGGTCGGGAAGACGCTGCTTGCGCACCGCGTCCTGGAACACCTCGCCGACGAGTTCCCCGGCGGGCAGCTCCAGGCCGGCCTCCACGGGCCCGACGGCCGTCCCGCCGACATCGGGGAAATCCTCGGCCGGCTCCTGCGTTCCCTCCACACCGGCCCCCTGCCTGCCGACACCGGTGAACGGGCCGCCTGGTGGCGCTCGTCCACCGCCGCCCGGCAGCCCATCGCGCTGCTCCTCGATCACGCCGCCGACGCCGACCAGATCCGCGCCCTGCTGCCCGGAGGGCGCGGCCATCTCGTCGTGGCCACCAGCCGCCAGGCACCGGCCGATCTTGCGCGCGACGGCGCCCTGCTCCACCCGGTCACCCCCTTCGGTCCCGCCGACGCCCGCACCTACCTGTCCCGGGTCACCGGCCCCGGGCGGCTCGACGGTGAACCGGCCGCCGTCCGGGCGCTCGTCGGCATGACCGCGGGACTCCCGCTCGCCCTCGGTATCGCCGGTGCCGCTCTCGTCGCCCGGCCCGACCGCACGGTCGCCGACACCGCCGCCGCTCTCACCCGCCACCGGCCCGCCACCGCCGCCACCGACCGCTTCGGAGCCGCTGTGAACGCCTTCCTGGACCACGCCTACCAGAATCTGCCCCGGCCCGGCGCCCGCGTCCACCGGCTGCTTGGCGCGCTGTTCACGAGCGACACCGACCCGGACCTGACCGCCGCCGTCTGCTCTCTCACCCCCGACCAGGCCCACCGGCACCTCACCACCCTGGCCACCGCCGGACTTCTCCAGCACACCGGCGATCACCCCGCCCGCGGCCCGGTGTTCACCTTCCCCACCGCCGCCCGGGACCACGCCCGCCGGCACGCACGCGCCACCGAGACCGACCAGGATGAGCCCGTACGGCGCGCGCTGGACTGGTACCTCGCCCGGCTCACCGCCGCCGAACGACTCCTCACCCCCACCCACCGGCGCCTGCCTCGCACCTACGCCCACTCGCCCGCCACGCCCGCGCCCTTCACCACCCCCGGGCAGGCCGCCGCCTGGCTCACCGCGCACCGCGACAACCTCGCGCCCGCCGTCCGCACCGCCGCCACCGCAGGTCTGCACGCCACCTGTTGGCAGCTCGTCCACGCCCTGTGGCCCCACCTCCGCATCACCCACGACTACGCCGTCTGGTTCGAGACCCACGACCTCGGCGTCACCGCAGCCCGGGCGTGCGGCGACCGCTCGGCCGAACGGGAACTCCTCAACACCTGGGGCATCGGACTGAGGGGCGACGGCAGCCACACGGCGGCGCTCGCCCGCTTCGGCGACGTCCTGGCGCTCGCCCGTACCGAGGGAGACCAGCGCGCCGAAGCCCAGGCTCTCCACGACCTCGGCGCCACCCACGTCGCCGCCGACGCCCCCGACGCCGCCCTCCCCCTGCTGGAGGAAGCGCGGACGCTGCGTACGGCGCTCGCCGCCCGCGCGGAAGCGGACGGCGACGACGACGAAGCCCGCGTACACCGCCGTTCGGCGGCCCTCACCGACACCGCACTCGGCCAGGTCCGCATCGACCAGGACCGGCCCCAAGAGGCGATCGGCCTGCTCTCGGCCGCCCGCACCGCGCTGCTCGCAGCGGGGGACCCGGTGGACGCCGGGCGGGCGCTGGCCTGGCTCGGCCGCGCCCATGCCGCCGCCGGGGACCGTCCGGCCGCCGTCGAAGCGGGCCGACTGGCGGTGGAGGAGTTCACCGGGCTGCGGGTACCGCGCTGGCGCGCGCGGAGCCTGGAACTCCTGGCCCTGACCCACCTGGACACCGGCCGTCCGGAGTCGGCCCGGGACCTCCTCCGGGCGGCACGGGAGACCTACACCCCGATCAGCCGACGCGACGCCGAGCGCGTCTCCGCCCGCCTGGACGCCCTGCCCGGCACCTGACCCACCCGGGGCCTTCCCCGGGGCCGGTC